>CAKZLG010000001.1 GCA_937125035.1 uncultured Maribacter sp.
CTCCTAGGTTGATGTTGGGCACGTTCCAGCTCACATCACCTACATCCGTTGATCCACCACCAGGGGTTTCCTCGGTCTCCCGTAAAGGGTATATTTTACTGTCCATGCCCACCTCTTCCTTGCCGGTGGCCTTTTGAATGGCCTTGCCGAAAGCGGTTTCCTCTGGCGTATAGGATATGGGCCCCAACAACTCCAAGTTCTGTTGCATGATTTCCCCGCCTTTGCGGTTCACCAAGGTTTCATAGATACCAGAGACCAAAGAAATTTCATAGTCCACGTTGGCCATAATGGCCGCACCTTCGGCCATTTCCTTAACCCGCTCATAGGTGGGGAGCATCACTTTCCGCTTGGGATCGCGCACGCGCACCCAGAGTTTGGCATAGTCTGGCACCACATTCACCACTTGGCCGCCGTCCTGTATGTGATAGTGGATTCTGGAACTGGGCTGTATGTGCTCTCTATAATAATTGATGCCCGTGGTATAGAGTTCCAGCGCATCTGAGGCACTGCGACCGTTCCATGGATCTGCGGAAGCATGGGCCGTTTGCCCATGAAATTCCACGATAAAATCGATTAGGGAAAGACCGCTCTGTACATCGGCCTCTATTCCAGCAGACGGGTGCCAGCTGATATTTACGTCCACATCATCCCAAAGTCCGGCTTTTACCATCCATACTTTGGCAAAATACTTTTCCTCGGCTGGTGTGCCCAGGAATTTTACAGTGCCTTTGATTTCGCCGGCCTCCATAAGCTCCTTTATGGCAATGGCGGAACCCAAACTGGCCGTGCCAAACATATTGTGCCCACAGCCATGGCCCGCGGCTCCCGGCTCCAGTGGCTCTTTGATGGGTGAGGCCTTTTGGGAAATCCCTGGGAGGGCATCAAATTCGCCCAAAATACTGATGACCGGACTACCGGAACCATAGGTGGCCGTGAAGGCGGTAGGGATGTCCGCTACCCCTCGGGTAACGGTAAGTCCATTCTTTTCCGCATAGTCGGCCAAAATACGTGAGGATTCCGACTCATTGAAGGCAGTTTCCGCCAAGGCCCAAATGGAATCGCTGATTTTTATGAGCGCTTCGCGATGTTTTTCAATGGAGGCGACCACCGCTTTTTTGTTTTTGGTCATTTTTTGACCATGCACCGCGGAAATGGCCAAAGAGAAAAGAAGGAAAAAGGTAATGCGTTTCATATACTGTTCGTTGGTTACTGGATTAAATTTCTCCTAAAATAGTGAAAAAGAATCAGCCTACGGCAGCTTTGTACACCTTAAGACAGCGTTCTCTGGCCGCCTTGTGATCCACCATTTTTTCAGGATAATCCATTTCCTGTAATTCCGGGACCCACTTGGAGATGTATTTTCTATCCTTATCAAATTTATCCACTTGGGTCATGGGATTGAAGATCCTGAAATAGGGGGCGGCATCCACGCCGCTGCCTGCGGCCCATTGCCAATTGCCCACATTGCTGGAGAGTTCATAATCCAACAATTTTTCAGCAAAATAGGCCTCGCCCCAGCGCCAATCGATCAACAAATGCTTGCACAGAAAGCTGGCCACCAACATGCGTACCCGGTTGTGCATGTAACCGCTCTCATTGAGTTGGCGCATTCCGGCATCCACCAAGGCATATCCTGTCTTTCCTTTTTTCCATTTTTCAAAATCGGCTTCGTTGTTACGCCATTCAATACGGTCGTATTTGGATCGGAAGGCCTTATCTACCGTGTGGGGGAAGTGATACAAGATCTGCATGAAGAACTCTCGCCAGATAAGTTCGCTCCAAAAGACCTCGTTCTTCTCTGCCATTGCTTTTTTCACCATCTTTCGCACCGAAACCGTACCAAAACGTAAATGGGGACCTAATCTGGAGGTACCGTTTGGCTTGGCCGGATAATCCCGGGTATCTTCATAATTAGCAATGAGTTCAGGAGTAACCGTATAATCTGGGACTTTCAGTTGGGAGGTCTTAAAATCCATATCGGTCAAGGAAAGGTTTGGCAACCGAGAGTGGGCCACAAAATTGGAGAAATCAACCGGATGTTCGCCCAAATGTTCCTTGGCATTGAAAAGTTCCTTCCATTTGTTCTTGTAGGGCGTATAGACGACATAGGGGTCACCGTCATTTTTAACGACTTCATCTTTCTCAAAAATAACTTGGTCCTTATAGGTCTTAAATTCGATGCCCCTGTCCTTGAGCAATGCGGCGATATCCCCATCGCGTTGAGTGGCATATGGCTCATAATCGTGATTGGTATACACTTCTTTTATAGTGTATTCGCTGCTTAGCTGGTCAAAAACCTTATCTGGTGTATCATGGAACAGGGCCAAGGAGCTTTGGGCTTTCTCTTGAAGGGTGTTGCGCATTTTCTGCAACGCTTCATGTATGAAGGTGACCCGTGCGTCATCTTCGGGTAATTTATCCAGAATTTCAGGGTCAAAAATAAACAGGGGATATACCGGATATTCTCCCTTGAGCGCATGGTGCAGGCCCACATTATCTTCTAGTCGAAGGTCTCGGCGAAACCAAAAAATGGAAATGGCATCCTGCATCTATGAAATGTTTAAGGTAGACATGCCGCCGTCCACGCCCAAAACCTGACCCGTGAGCCAGCTGCTCTCTTCCCGCAGCAGGAACAGGGCCAAATTGGAGATGTCCTCTGGTCTGCCCACTCTTTTTAAAGGATGGCGTTCCGCCATGGCTTCCCTTTTTTTGTCATTGTTCAACAAACGGCCCGCTAAGGGCGTATCTATTAAGGAAGGCGCTATACAGTTCACCCGCACCCTAGGGGCGTATTCTGCTGCCAAGGAGCGTGAGAACCCCTCTATGGCCCCTTTGGCCGCGGCCACGCTGGTATGGAAGGGCATTCCCGTGCCCACGGCCACGGTGCTGAAAAAGACCATGCTGCTCCCTGCCTGCATTTTGGGCATAATGTGTTTGACCACCTTCGCCAATGCAAAGAAATTGAGTTCCATCTCTTCCCTAAAGGCCTCTATAGAGAGCATTTTCAAGGGTTTTAGATTGATACTGCCCGGGCAGTAGGCAAAACCGTGCAATTCGTCCGGAAGTTCCAACGCTTCAATGGCATCTTTGGTGGCATCAAAGGGTAGGTGGTTTACGTTCAAGTTGCCCAATTGGTCATTGGTCCTAGAGGCTATGAAGACGTTGTTCCCTTCATGTAGGTTTTTGGCCATTTCAAAGCCAATACCGTGGGAACCGCCTATCAGTAAAATATTCTTCATGGTATTATATCGTTTTTAATTGTAGTGTATTTGTATATCCATCCAGGTGCCCAAAAAGTTCATGGAGTTTATTTTCCCGATAGGAAAATATGGTCTTCAGTTGTTTTTTGACCAAGATGGGGTGGGCCATTTGTCCTAAAATGCCCAAGGGAAGTTTGTAATCAATAATATCCTCCATTTCCACGCCACCGGACACTTCGTTCACAAAATGTTTGTGGTGCCAAAGGGCATAGGGACCAAAGCGCTGCTCATCCACAAAATAGCTTCCTTTCATGACGTGGGTGATTTCTGTGACCCATTTTGTGGAAAAACCAGGAAAAGGACGTACGTTATATTGGATGATCTGGCCTGGGTACATGGCCCGGTCCGATCCGCTCAATATATGAAAACCCATCTCGTCTGGAGTAATGACCTTTAGGTTTTTAGGGTCTGATAAAAAGTCCCAAGCGGTTTCCCTATCTATGGGCAAACCTTGTTTGGCATGTAGTTGGTAGAGTTGCATAGTTAACTTTCGACAAAGATAACGGCATCCGTGTTTAACAAAAAAAATAATACGTTAAACAAATTAAAAAATACCAGCTTCGTCTATTATATTTGATGGCTTCATAAAAATAGCGTAACTATAGCCCTCATTGTAAGTATTTTATGGAATGAAGATCATATTTGCCATTCTTTTGTTTTTTGGGCCTTTGGTTCACAGCCAATTCAATATCACTGAAATAGGACCCATGCCCAATGATGTATCCGAGACCTCTGGCCTTTTATGGGTGGATGACAGATTATATACCATCAATGACTCTGGCGGGGAGGCGGCCCTTTATAGGATAGATACGGGCACTTTGGTCATTAACACGACCATTACCGTGGAAAATGCCACAAATGTGGACTGGGAGGCGCTTGCACAGGATGAGACCTATATTTATGTGGGTGACTTTGGCAACAATTTGGGCTTACGAACCAATTTGACCGTGTATAGAATTCCCAAGACCGATTTGGACAACTCGGCATCTGTGACCGCTGAGGCCATTTTTTTCTCCTATGAAGACCAAACGGATTTCGTGGACGATGGCAACAGTGATTGGGATGCGGAGGCTTTTATTGTTTTGGATGATGCCATCGTGGTATTTACAAAGCAATGGCAGAGCAACGGCACCGTGGCCTATCGTTTCCCCAAAATTCCAGGGGAACATGTTGCGGAACGAATGGGCGCTTTGGATGCAGTGGGATTGGTGACCGATGCCAGTTACAATGAAACGTCCAATACCTTGGTACTTTTGGGCTACTCTCCTTTTTTGAGTCCGTTTGTACTGCAATTCAACTCCTTTTCGTCAAATGCCATTTTTGCGGAGGCGCCCACAAGGTTTGATTTGGGAATCGTGCCCCTGCAGGCCGAGGGCATTGCCTCAAATGGGAATGGGGGCTTTTTTGTTTCTTCCGAATTCTTTTCCAGAACCACGCCGAACATCACGTCTGCCTCCCGGCTGTTTTTGTTGCAACTCGATGGCCTGCCTGATCCAGCCCCGGAACCCAATCCCGAACCTCAACCCGAACCCGAACCCGAACCCGAACCTCAACCAGAGCCTGAACTGGTGCCTGAGATACCCCCTATCCCGGATATATCAGGAAATGAGGAGGAAATCATCATTATCTATACAGATACGGACTTGGCTACGGAGCACTACATCATTAACTCTGAGCGGCCGATCATCGGTAAGCGCGTTTACGATGTCACCGGAAAGAAAATATGGGAACAACAAGGTCCGGATTTTGAGCGTACAGGTCAGTGGACAGCACTTCCCAGAGGGGGTGTATATTATTTGGCAGTGTACTTTTTGGATGGCGTACAAACCAAAGCCTTCATTACCTTCTAGTACAAATGGAATAAGGCTTATTTAATACAACCTTAACAATTACCGTTTTCCTTTATAATTAGTTTTGTTAAAACTAAAACAATTGATCATCATGAACAAAGTAGTACTCTTTTTAATGGCCGTGGTGGCCACCTTGTCCGTAGAGGCACAATTGAACACCCCGGCACCCAGCCCTGCATCCAAAGTCATACAGACTGTGGGCCTTACCGAAGTTACGGTAGATTATTCAAGGCCCTCCATGCGTGGCCGCACCGTCTTTGGGGATTTAGTGCCCTATGACAAATTGTGGAGAACCGGCGCCAACGCCTACACCACCATTGATTTCAATACGGATGTTACGATAGCCGGAACACCGGTTAGCGCTGGTACCTATGCCATTTTCAGCAAGCCTGGAAAGGAACAATGGGAGGTTTTCTTTTATACCGATCATAAAGGGTCCGGTACTCCAAATCCTTGGGAAGCGGAAAAAGTGGCCGCTAAGGCAACCGTACCTGTGCAGAACATGGAAATGCCCGTGGAAACATTTACCATCACTATAGATGAACTTTCCAGTAATGGTGCGCACTTGGGCATTCTATGGGAAAATGCCTATGTGGCCGTTCCTTTCGGCGTACCCACGGATGCCACGGTGATGAAAAGTATTGATAAGATCATGGCTGGTCCCGGGGCGGGCGATTATTACGCTGCCGCCGTTTATTATGCCAGTGAGGGAAAGGACATCAACAAAGCCAAGGAGTGGATGGACAAAGCCATGTCCATGACAGAGAAACCCGCCTTCTGGCAATTGCGTCAACAATCGCTGATCTTGGCGAAAGCCGGCGATAAGAAAGGGGCGGTGGCAGCCGCTAAAAAATCCTTGACTGCAGCTGAGGCCGCTGGCAATGCCGATTATGTGAAAATGAACAAGGATTCCTTGAAGGAATGGGGTGCCATGTAAATGGGTGATGACTTTACTAAAAACAGAAAACCGCAGTTTATCACTGCGGTTTTTTTATGTTTAGGTCATTCACGCTGCATCTGTCCTGATGGGGGACTGTTCAAAAGACGATCAAAGAGTTCAAAAATGATGGAAATCAATATCACCAAGGCGGCCCCAATGAAATTCAACCACAAATAGCCCAGTTTTTCCTCGCCAGAAGGGTAGATGTGAATGAGGTTATAGTAAATGACACACACAATGATCTGGGTCAATACTGCTGCAAAAAAGACCGCATTCCCTTTTACGAATTTAATGAAGAAGGCCAAAAGGAAAATACCCAAGACGTTGCCATAAAAGATGCTCCCAATGATGTTCACCAATTGTATGAGATTGTCAAAGAGGTCTGCGATACAAGCGATCAATATGGCCACAACGCCCCAAAGAAGGGTAAAGCCCTTGGAAACTTGGACATATTGTTTATCGGTCAACTGTGTTTTTTTGTTTCTTTTGTAAAGGTCCAAGGCCGTTATGGTCCCCAAAGCATTCAGTTCAGAAGCTGTGGATGACATGGCGGCCGATAGGATTACCGCCAAAAGCAGGCCAATCAGTCCTCGGGGTAGGTTGTTCAGTATAAAATGGATAAAGACATAGTCCTTATCATTGGTTTCCACGGTGTCATCTGCCAAACTGATGAGCGTCTTTGCGGCCATACGGTTGACACTGTCTTTTTTATTGATGTTGATGATCTGCTTTTTGGCCTCTTCCACCGCGGCATATTCCTTGATTTCAAGGGCAGCTGAAAATTTGTTCTGTGCAATGCGCTTTTCGGCTTCAAGCACAATCTGGCCCTCTTGCAAAAGTTGGTAGTCCTCCGCATAGTCAGAGCTCATGACGGCATTGGTGGCCGCTGGGTTAAAGTTCAAGGGTGATGGGTTGTATTGATAGAAGACAAAGACCATGACCCCTACCAACAGAATGAAGAATTGCATGGGTATCTTAAAGATTCCGTTGAATACAAGCCCCAATTGACTTTCCCTTACTGATTTACCGGAGAGGTAGCGCTGTACTTGACTCTGGTCTGTTCCAAAATAGGCCAAAGCCAAGAAAAGACCACCGGTGATACCACTCCAAAAAGTATATCTGCTCGTGGTATCCAGACTAAAGTCCAAAATATTAAGTTTATTGCTCGCTCCAGCGATTTTCATGGCCTTACCAAAGGTGATGTCTGCCGGGAGATAACCCAGTATAAAGAAAAAGGTGATGAACATGCCCGTCATAATGACGAACATCTGCTGTTTTTGGGTGACGCTCACGGCTTTGGTACCACCGGATACGGTGTAAATGATGACCAAAGTGCCAATGATGATATTCAGCGTGCCCAAATCCCACCCCAAGACGGCGGAAAGAATGATGGACGGGGCAAATATGGTGATGCCCGCCGCAAGCCCGCGTTGTATCAAAAAAAGAATCGCCGCCAAGGAACGCGTCTTCAGATCAAATCGTCCTTCCAAAAACTCATAGGCAGTATACACTTTCATTCTATGATACAATGGCACGAACACCATGCAGATGATGATCATGGCCAAAGGGAGTCCAAAATAGAATTGAACGAAGCCCATGCCATCATGAAAAGCCTGCCCCGGCGTGGATAAAAAAGTGATGGCGCTGGCCTGTGTGGCCATTACGGAAAGTCCTATGGTCCACCATTGTGCCTCATTGCCACCGCGAACATAGTCATCCACATTTTTACTGCCACGGGTACGCCAAACGCCATAGGCCACGATAAACAGTAGGGTAACACTTAGAATGGTCCAGTCTAAAACGCTCATGTCAGTTATATGAGGACATTACAAAAGAAAAAATCAATAAGTACAATAGGTTTAAAATGAGCACTATGGTATATTCTTTATTCCAGTTGCCGGTGTGGTCTTTTTGTTGGTTCATCCTTTCATTTGATCAGTGGTTTCTATCTTGTCCTTTCCTATGGATATCATATTGGAGAACAGTTTGTAAGCCCCCGGAACCCCGGCGGGCAGTTCCCTAAAAAAACTGAGCCCCGTATAAATATAGTGGCCTTTACCATGTGGGGCAACCAAAAGACTACCTTTTTTCCAATCTTCGTCGGCATCCCTCATTTCCAAAATAGGGGTAAAGGCGGCATCCCAGCTATCTGGAAAGTAAAGTCCGCGCTCCTGTACCCATCCGTTGAAGTCGGTTTGGGATATCGTATTCGGAAAATTCATGAGGCTGTGGTCACGGGCAATAATGCGTACCTCAGAGTTTTCATCGGTTACCCGATCCCTGCTGATTGCCAAGGGGTAGGGGGCTATATTCTCAAATTGCTTGCCCCAACGGCTGGCGGTATTGTATTGTACAACCACCGTGCCCCCATTTTCGGCATAATCCAAGATGAACTTTTGTTTGAACTTTAGAGCCTCTACCACATTATAGGCCCTTATTCCCAAGACCACGGCGTCATAGGCCTCCAATGAATTTTCAGTTATGGTGTTTGGGTCGATCAGGTCTACATGGTAGCCAATCTGCTCCAAGCTTGTGGGCACATCATCACCTGCGCCCATGATATAGCCTATATGCTGCCCGGCTTTTTCAATATCCAAACGTACGATCTTGGCCTTGGCAGGCATAAGCACCGTTTGGCTGGGAATGTGGTCATAACTGATGTTGATCAATTCTTTGTCGATTTTCTTTCCGTTGATGTTCAGTTCAGGAACCAAAGTGGCCTCACTTTCCACGGCGGGGGGAGTTACTTGGAAAACCAAAGTCTGTTCATCTCCCTTTTTTCCAATTTGGAAGGTTTTTGAGCTAGGGCTAATGGCCCAATCATTGGGGGCCTTAAGTTCAAGTTCACCAGCAACCCCATCTTCGTGGGCTTTTACCAAAACATTGATGCTCTTGGTATTCCCATTCGAAAAAATGATCACCTTGTCCGCTACGGAGGCGGTGGCCTCCGGCACGATTTCAAAGGGTTGGTACCGCTCCCCTTTATCTGGTTTGGCATATTTGTACACCACAGGATGTTCAAAGGGTATGGTAATATCGTTTATTCTTAAGTGGAAGGTGGTTACAAATGCCCGCGGTGTTTCGGGCATGCCGATCAGTGTTTTGTCGGCTACCGCGTAAGTGCCCAAAGTGCCTTCTTCCATTAGCCAATAGGGACTGGTGTAGGTGGTATTGGAGGGTATTTTCAAAATGATTTCCTTTTCCATGGGCATATTGGCGCCAAGATTTACATCCTCCCCCAGCATGTCCTGTCCGTTGATGGTCAGGGAAGAAAGTACAGCGGGAACCTTGGAGCGGTTGAGCAAACTGATGTCAACGGCTACCGATGCTCCGGGATTGGCATAGGGCACTGTGGACGCCGTTTCCATAAACAGCCCCATGCTGGCCGCAATGATTTCTTTTAATTCGCTTGATTTTATACGTTTCCAATGTTCATCATCAATTTCCTGTAAAAGGGCATAGGCCCTGGTCAATGCCGGAATGTGCACCGAAGGATCTTTAAAATTGAAGTTTTTCTCCACTTCTTCCAAAAGCCGCCCAATGGCCTCTCCACCGGCTACGCGACTCCAAGTGGTGTTGATGCCTTCAAACAAGTTGGATTTATCTTTGGGAAGACTGCCTTTCAACAGTTCCACATATTCCTGTTCGGATCCCCTGCTGGTAAGCCTTCCAAAGCCTTGGCATAAATGTTGGCTACTGGCCAATGAGGCAATTTCATTATTGGATTTCCCCAGCATGGGATAGAATACACCGATGTCCATGGCCAATAAATTGGTCTTGTCAGCGGCCTCAAATTTTTCCTGACTTCCGTAGAACCACCACGAGGTATTGAAAAAGATGCGTTTGGGTTGCCAAGGGTCTGTGGTGTTCAATTGTTCTGGAAAGGCATTTTTTTCACTGGCCAGGTCAAAGGCCTCCATGCTCAGCATGGCAGATGCCGTATGGTGCCCGTGCGTGGTTCCGGGACTTCTGTGGTCAAACCTATTGATGATGATGTCTGGTTTAAAACTGCGTATGGTTCGCACCACATCAGCCAAAATCATCTCTTTGTTCCAAATGGCCAACGTTTCATCGGGGTGTTTGGAGAACCCAAAATCATTGGCTCTTGAAAAAAATTGCTCCCCACCGTCAACGCGCCGGGCCGCCAAGAGTTCTTGTGTGCGCAAAACGCCAAGAAGCTCTCTGAGCTCAGGACCAATGAGGTTTTGCCCCCCATCTCCCCGTGTAAGGGAAAGATAGGCCGTACGGGCCTTTTCATGGTTGGACAGGTAGGAGATCAAACGGGTATTCTCGTCATCTGGGTGGGCGGCCACATAAAGGGCGGAGCCCAAAAAATTCAGCTTTTCAATGGCATGGTAAATGGCCGAAGGGTCGCTCGTTTTTGGTGATTGTGCATTGAGGTTGAAAAAAAGAAACGTAAGCCCACAAAAAAGAACCCGGTTGAAATGCATGTTTTTGGTTTGAGTTTGTTTTCAAATATAGGGAGATTACAGGCGGAGGACTTTTTTTTAGAACTTCTTTAACAAACTACTTTTCCCCATTTTCCTTGGGGGCCTCTTCTCTATAGGTGGATACCAAGATGACCCCCTTCTGCAATACCATATTATTAGGATAGGTAAGGATTTCACCATTCGCCCTTCTTAAATGCATCTGAAAAGCCCTTATGTCCTCAATGACAAAGGTGTCGTTTTCAGCATTTTCCGCAGGGGTAAGATCTTTATCCAAAATACGTATGGTGTTCCCAATTTTAAAGGGAAATGAAAAGAAAATGATCACCCCGGCCGTAATATTGCTCAAAATGGACCATTGTGCAAAAAGGGCCACGCCAATCACCGCAAAAACGGAGGACAGCAACACCCCCAAATCCTGATAGTTGACCCCCCATACCAAGGTCAGGGCCCCAAATGCGGTAAGGGTCAGTACAAAGGAAATGTACTTAATGATCAAGTTGGTGCGCACAGGATTGAATTCCCCCAATTTACCCACTTTGCGGGCGGCCTTTGTGAAAATGAATTTTAAAATAAGCACCACCACCAGAATGATGGCAGAGGACACTAGTTCGTTATAGTGTCCGGTAATGAATTGGTTCATATTAAAGTCCTAAACTATCGCGCAAATATAGGTACTCGTTACTATTCTGTTGCCAATAGGGGGTGGTAATCGTCCTGATTTTTTTCGCGGTTGTGGTCATTGTCTTGGCACTGGGTCCAAAGCCACTTGTAAAAGTCTCTTTCCAGCCAGTGATTTCATAGGGAAAGGTGGTATTGAAGGCTATGGTCAATGAACGCTCCAATTCCGGATAGCGCAGGGTATAGGTATTGCCCTCAGGGCTTTGCTCCAAAGTGGCTTCGGCGCTATAGGCCTTCATGGGCTTGTGGGCCAATCTAATGTATTCAAAAGAAGGGATGGCGTTAAAACTGCCCATTGGTAAACCTTTGGGATCTATGCGCAACTGGTTCCAAAGTTCATTTTCAAGGACGGTCTTCTCTAAAGACATCTGTTGATCGGCCTCCGCTTCAAAATAAGAATGCGATCGCACTTCAAAATCTTCACGATTATTCAACTGCATGTACACTTGTCCGCACCATTCTTGTGCGGAAAAGGATACTTTAAGGGCATGCTGGTTGGCGTTTACGGGGTAAAAACTGCTCGTCATAATGGAGTAGGGGTAGATGCCTGTGAGGTAATTTTTTGTACTGTTCAGTTTTAGGACGGGTATATTGTCTGCCCCACTACCATCTGCTTTAACCTGTACTTCGGGCAAAAAGGGTTCCGTGACATAAATGAGCACCGCGTTTCCGTCCCGGTTTTCCCCATACCGAGCCTGATCTAGGATGTAACTCGTTATTTCTGCCTTCCCCGCATACCAATAGTCCTTGAAATCTTGGGACAGCGTTTTTTTGGGGTTGTTCTGCTGGGGTTTCGCCATAGCTTCCTCCGCCATAACAACATCCGTATCTTTATTATTTTCCTTGCACGATTGGAGACCAGAACATAATACGGTCATTAGAACCAATCCCAATTCCGAAAAAAGCCATTTTTTTAACATACCATTTTCCTTTGTATAAAATTACCGAAAAAACCTTACGCAACCATGGTCATTAACGTTTGGTAGACCAAGTGGGTAGGGAGGCCCACCACATTGGTGTAAGAACCATGTATACGCTCTATGCCCACCAGCCCGATCCATTCCTGTATGCCGTAGCCGCCTGCTTTATCAAAGGGTTGGTAGTTGGCCACATAATGGGCTATTTCAGACGCTAGCAGCTCCCGGAACTTTACTTGGGTCGTATGGTGCACCACCTTTTGCCGTGTGGATGTCGTAAAACAGACAGCGGTTATGACCTCATGCCAGTCCCCGGACAACTGCCTTAGCATTTCCTTGGCTTCTTGTTCTGTTTGGGGTTTGGCCAAAGACGTATCGTTATGCCAAACGACGGTATCCGAAGTGATCAATAGCTCTTTTTCCCGTAATTGCCCTCTTTGCGCTTCTGCCTTTAAAACCGCTAAATAATCTGCTATTTCAGCCCCATTTAAATGCTCGGGGTAGTGTTCTTCCACTTCTTTGGTGCGCACCATTGCCGTTACGCCCATTTCTTGGAAAAAGGCCTGCCGCCTCGGGGACCCCGATGCCAAAATGAGGGTGTACCCCTTCAATTTGTCCAGTGGAAGATCAGTCATGGGCCGCATCAAAATTCTCCATCCAATGGCCCTTGACCTTCAGCACTTGTTCCACGACATCCCTAACACAGCCCTGGCCCCCGTTGATGTGTGATATATATTTGGCAACGCGCTTTACTTCGGGCACTGCATTTTGTGGACAACAGGGAAGGGCCACCTGCTGCATGGCGGGGACATCAGGAATGTCGTCCCCCATGTACAGGACCTCTTGACGCGGAATGTCGTAAATATCCAGATACTCGTCGAGCGCATCCACTTTGTTGTGGCTACCCATGTAAAAATCGGTAACGCCCAAGCCTTGCAACCGTTTCTTAACCCCCTCATTGGTGCCTCCGGTAATGATGCATACCTTAAATCCTTTTTGAATGGCCACTTTTATGGCGTAGCCGTCTTTGATGCTCATGGTGCGCAACATTTCGCCTTCAGAAGTCACTAGCACGGTACCATCCGTAAGAACGCCGTCCACATCCAACACAAAGGTGGTGATTTGGTGCAAGAGTGTTTTATAGCTTTTCTCCATAGTGTTTTTTTATCGCATTGCTCATTATAATATAAAGTTGTTTGTGTTCCTCTTTTTGCAAAAGGTCCAAGTGGGCATGCATGGTTTGCTGGTCGCCTCGCCGTGCCGGACCGGTTTGGGCCCATTTTGGGTCCATGAGACCGGTTTTTCTTGCCGTTTCTTGGATCAGAGGTTGTAGTAGTGCGGCATCTAGGCCATGGGCCTCGCAAATATCGGTTCCGATGATATACATGTAATTGGTGAAGTTATTCACGAACACGGCACAAAGGTGAAGTATTTTACGCTCAGCGGAAGTAACTTTTCTTACAGTACCACTGATTGTAGATGCCAGGGATAGGAGCAGCGCCTCATCCTCCCCATACCGTGCTTCCACACAGATGGGAATTATTCCCAGATCCGGCAGTATGCCCTTCGTAAAGGTCTGCAGGGGGTAGAATACACCACTGCGGTCCAAATTTTCCAAAGCGCTCAGGGGCGTGGCCCCAGAGGTATGCACCACCAAACCTGCTTCCGGGGGCATATTTTTTGCCACCGTGGCAATGGCATTGTCCGATACCGCCAGGATATGAACATCTGCCGAGATGAGTTCCTGATAATTCGTGGTCACGGGAACTTGGCCATCAAAAGGGGCCAACTTTTCACGAGATCTGCCCACCACTTGCCTTACTTCCACCTCCTTGTTCGCATTCAGGGCTTGAAAGAGCACTTGGGCCACATTTCCGGTTCCTACGATGGTGACTGTTATCATGACCCAAAAATACAAAGAATGACAGCCTTGTCATTAAATAAAAATTAACAATTGTGTTTGATCTTTTGAACCTGTCTTTTTAATACAAAATGGCGAAAAGGCCGTATTTTTACGGGCTGTAAACCAACGTTTCAATTCATGACAGCGCTTTTAAAGAAAATTTTCTTCTCTACCCGATTAATGGCCGTTTTGTTTATTGTTTTTGCGACCGCTATGGCTTTTGGGACCTTCATTGAAAGTTGGTATAGTACGGAGACCGCCCGCATCTGGATTTATAATGCCACGTGGTTTGAGGTGATCATGGTTTTCTTTGTCATTAATTTTATCGGAAACATACAACGTTACAATCTTTGGCAATGGAAGAAATGGCCCGTGTTGGTCCTGCACCTTTCTTGGATATTGATCATTGTTGGTGCTTTTGTTACGCGGTACATCAGCTTTGAGGGCATTATGCCCATACGGGAGGGGGACACTGAAAATGTGTTCTATTCGGACAAAACCTACCTCACCGTTCACATAGATGGGGAGATCAACGGAGAGCCCAGGCGCAAGATCATGGAGGACGAACTGATTGTTACGGCACAAGCCCTAAAATCCAACCTGCCATGGAATGCGGATTATAACGGACAGGAGTTCAAGGTGTCTTATGTGGACTTCATTGAAGGGGCAAAAAACGGGCTCGTCCCTAATGACGAGGGCAATACCTATTTAAAACTGGTGGAGGCCGGGGATGGTCAGCGCCATGAACACTATTTGGAAAAGGGAAAGGTGAGCAGCATACATAATGTTCTGTTTGCTTTGGACAATCCCACAGATGGAGCCATCAACATTATCACTACCGATTCCGTTTATCTTATCAAGGCACCTTTTGAGGGCAACTTTATGCGCATGGCAGACCAATTCCAGGGCACTGTGGCCAAGGACAGCCTGCAGCCTTTACAATTACGCTCTTTATACAATATGGCGAATATGCAGTTTGTGATTCCGGAGCCCGTGGTTCAAGGCGCGTACGGCGTAGTGGCCATACCGGAGGATGAAAAAACGCCCAATGATCAAGATGCGCTGGTCGTTAATGTTAGCGCCAATGGCCAAAACAGGGACGTTAAAATCTTGGGAGGCAAGGGCGGTGCCGCCTTCAGTGACAAAATTCAATTGGGAGACCTGAGTTTCGCCCTAAAATATGGGTCCAAGGTTCGTGAACTTCCTTTTGCCATACAACTCAATGATTTTATTGCCGAAAAATACCCGGGCACAGAAAATGCCTATGCCTCCTTCATGAGCAAGATCACCGTGAAGGATGAACGCCCGTTTGATTATGACATTTATATGAACCATGTTTTGGACCATGAAGGCTACCGGTTCTTCCAATCGGGCTTTGACCCCGATGAAAAGGGGACGCGCCTCTCTGTAAACCATGACCTTTGGGGCACATGGATCACCTATATTGGATATTTTCTTCTCTATGTGGGCCTTATGGGCATTATGTTCTTTGGGAAGACCCGTTTTAAGGAATTGGCCAAATCTCTTGATAAATTGGAGAAAAAGAAGAAAAAACTACTTGCTGGTCTGCTTATTCTTTTTGCTTTTTCGATGCCCGGAAATGCTCAGGAACATACGGAAGATGATGGCCATGACCACACTAAGAAGCCCACACAAACGCAAGTGGACTCCCTTATACGCGCCTCCATTGTAAGCAAGGAACACGCAGATGCTTTCGGAAAACTGGTGATACAGGACGACGGGGGAAGAATGAAGCCCATCAACACCTTTTCCTCTGAGCTGTTGCGAAAATTGAGCTTAAAGGACACCTATCTCGGCTATAATTCCGATCAGGTTTTCCTTTCCATGATGATGAACCCTGCCATTTGGTACAACGCCGAGTTCATTGCGTTGGATAAAAAGGCACAGAACGATAGCATTCGGAAAATCGTAGGCATTCCCCTGGGCCAAAAGTATGTGAAGGCCACTGATTTTTTCACGGATAAGGGCGAGTATAAATTGGAGCCTTTTCTACGAGAGGCCACGGCCACGAACAATCCCAATAAATTTGAACAGGATTTCAAGGATGCCAACATTCGGTTGAGCCTGCTCAACCAAGCGCTGGGACAACAGATTTTGCGTGTTTTTCCACTGTTGAACGATGAGAACAACAAATGGATCTCTGCTGTGGAGTATAGGGGCGGACAGTACCCCGTGGCGGATTCCCTCTATTCCAACTTCATAAAAAATGCCATGCCCTATTACATGATGACCTTGGGCAAGGCACAGCAAACAGGAGATTACAGTGAAGCGGACAAACTATTGGCCGCTTTTAAGCAGAACCAGACCAACCACGGTTCTGAGGTGCTCCCATCCGATGAAAAAGTAAAGACCGAGGTGATTTACAATAAGCTGGACATCTTTAACCGGCTCTACAGATACTACGCCCTTGTGGGGGTTTTGATGTTTTTTGTGCTCATCTTCCAAATCTTTAAGGACCGTAGCCTTTGGCGAATGGGCATTTATTTCTTTAAAGGGGTGATCATCCTTTTCTTTTTATGGCATACGGCCGGTCTTGTGCTACGTTGGTATATTTCTGGACATGCCCCTTGGAGCGATGCCTATGAGAGTATCCTCTATGTATCTTGGGCCACCATGGCCATGGGTCTTGCCTTTGGAAGAAAAAGCAATATGACCATTGCGGCATCTGCCTTTGTAACCGCCATGCTTTTATGGATAGCCCACCAAAGTTGGGTAGACCCATCCATTGCCAATTTGGTACCCGTTTTGGACAGTTACTGGCTTATGATCCACGTGGCCGTGATTGTGGGTAGTTATGGACCTTTAACGGTAGGAATGATCCTTGGTGTTGTCTGTTTGATATTAATTGCGCTGACCAACCAAAAGAATAAGGCAAGAATGTCCCTTAACCTAAAGGAACTCACGATCATCAATGAATTGGCCTTGACCGTAGGCCTTATCATGTTGACCATTGGGAACTTTTTGGGAGGCCAATGGGCCAATGAGAGTTGGGGTCGTTACTGGGGTTGGGACCCCAAGGAAACCTGGGCCTTGATTTCCATCATGGTGTACGCCTTTGTCCTCCATGCCCGGTTGGTGCCCGGTATGAAAAGCCCATGGACGTTCAATTTTATGAGCGTGGTGGCTTTTGGAAGTATCATGATGACCTATTTTGGGGTGAACTTTTATTTGGTGGGGCTCCACAGTTATGCCAGTGGTGATCAAGTGATCACCCCAGTATTTATCTGGTATACCGTGGCCGGTGTATTGGCTTTGGGTGCTCTGAGCTACTGGCGCTACCGCGTAAATTACGTTACCAAATAGGCGCTAGACCATGAAACTCTTTTTGCTTGGCGCCACAGGGAGGACGGGTGGACTTATTTTAAGACAAGCGCTGCAGATGGGTTGGCAGGTGCACTGCTTGGTGCGCAACAAGGATAAGCTGCTGGTTCATGATCCTTTAATGACCGTGTTTGAAGGAAACCCCAATCATTTGGAGGAGCTCAAACCAGCCATGAAAGGTTGCCATAACGTTATTTCCGTACTGAACATTTCGCGGAACTCAGATTTTCCATGGTCACCGTTG
>CAKZLG010000002.1 GCA_937125035.1 uncultured Maribacter sp.
CAACCTGAAGTCTCCAAGCATCCAAAACATTGTTCTGAACCCTAAAACTTTCTGACGGGAAATCTACAGTACCACCCACCGTGTTAAACCTATAAATGGGCTCGTTGGCCGCGTTTCGTCCACGGTAGTTCAAAAGGTTTCGTTGCAGGAAGGTCTGCCTTACGCCCCAATCTGAATTGAACATATTGCCTATGTTCAAGAAGTCCATAGAGAACTGCAACCTGTTTTTACCATCATTGGTCAAATCAATATCTTGCGTAATGCGCATATCATATCGGTTTACCCATGGTAGTTTGGCCCCGTTACGCTCGGTGACTTCACCACGCTTGCCGCTCAAATATTCATCATTTTCAATATAATTGTTCAATAAATTGATCTGGCGCTGCTCTGAAATTACCTGACCGTCTAAGGTATACTCCTCAAAATTCAATTCAGACGCATCATTGGGCACGTACATCAATCGGTCTGCATTGTCTCCAAAGTTTCCTGAATATGTGTAGCTATAACGTCCGTTTTCACCGCCGTCCCAAAGGACACTGATAGTCGTTCCTCCTTTTTGATAGGCCAGGTTGGCAATAAAACGGTTAGGTTGGTCAAAACGCGCAAAGCCCAGTTCTGGATCGTTCCTATCTTCCTGCACTTGTGCCTGCCACAAAGAACCTGCCTGCGAGCCTCCGCCGGTATCCAAATCCCTGGCCCTGGAAGCGGTGTAGGCAATACTGGCAAAGAAGCCATTATCAAACTGCTTCTGCAATTGGGCGGTCAAGGAATAGGAGAAAGCCTTTTCTGAAGCGTTGGTCAGGTAAAAAATGTTACGGAAATCCGCATCATTGGAATAACCCCCATCCCAATAAGGACGCTGGTCCGGGCCGGCCAAATTACCGTCTGGCTCCCTCAACACAGGGTTATAAACGATGGGTGTAGAGACATCCCTCGTATAGATAAAGTCCATGGTACCCGTAATGCCCCACGGCAACTGTTGGTCTACCCCAATATTGGTACGCCAAGTCTGTGGCAATTTAAACTCTGGATCGGTCAAATTCAACTCATTGGAAAGCGTCTGCCCTGGATTGGCAGGAGTACCAAAGGTCACATCTGGATTGAACACATAATTTGGGCCTAGGAAGTCCACGGCTTCTTGACCTTCAAAGCCAATGCCGCCACGTACCACGCCGGATCCGTTCACCTGGTTGCTCAACCAGACAAAGGGGATACGGCCAGAGAAAATGCCCGTACCACCACGTACTTGGGTCTTGCCCTCTCCGTTCACATCCCAGTTGAAGCCCACTCTAGGAGACCATAGGGGCCTCACTTTGGGGAACTGGCTCACGTCTGGGGTAAAGCTATTGCCATCCGCATCTGTAAAGGTCTTGTTCAGATCATCCAATAAGGTGTTCCTTGGAATATCTGTAGAGTAGAAGGGGAAATCAATACGGAGACCTCCCGTTAATTTAAAGTTGTCATTCACCTGGTACTCATCTTGGAAATAAATGCCGAACTGGCCAAAATTGGTCTCATCCACAGGCAGGTTGGTTGTGCCGTCCAAAGCAAAACTCTTGGCAAAGGCATCTGGATAAGCACCCGGGGTCTGGTTGATCACTGTTTCCACAAAACTGTCATAACTGGTAAACCTATAGAAGCCGTTGAACACGGGGTTAAAGGCGTTCTTAAAGGACATCAACTCCAAATTGGCCCCAATGGTATAGGTATGGTCTCCGGAATAAATGGAAAAATTATTGGTGATGTTGAACACGTTGTTCTCCACTAGATTTCCTACGGTGAACAACTCATTGCCCAAAGCGGTATAGTACAAAAGGTTACCTGAAGGGTCCGGTTCCAAAACCTCGATAAACGGAAACGCCTGTCCTCCGGGAATACCCCTTTTGGGGTCGTTGATGGCCGTGTAACCAACGTTCAATTGATTGCTCATATTGTCCGACACCTTGGCATTCCATTCTGCCACCAAAGACTCCACCAAACGATCGTTGGTGTAGTTGGCATTGGCAAAAGTGATGGCCTCAATACCTTGCCTGCTCGTATTTCTGTAACGTGTAGGTATAAAGCGATTGGAGTTCCCATTTATCCTAACATCCGCAGCAGATTCATACCTGTTGTACCGCAACGAAAATTTGTTGTTTTGGTTGAGGTTATAATCCAAACGCGCATTGAAACGGGTCTGCTCTGAGGCAAAGGGATAGTTTTCATAAGGCCCTGTTTCATAGCCATAGAGATTGCGCATGCTCTCTTGGATAAAATCCAACTCTGAAGCCGGCACTCTGGAGATGGTCTGGGCATCAGGAACCAAACCGGGTCGCAAAGCCCTACGTTGAAAACTAGGTATGGCTTCCGATTCTTCCTCGTAACTCACAAAAAAGAATAGTTTGTCCTTTATGACGGGACCTCCTAGACTAATACCCTTTATGTCATTTTGAGAATCCCCTAAATTCAATCCTACATCACGAAGTTTATCGCCTTGCATTTGTTCATTCCTTAGGAAATAGTACACCGATCCCTTGAACTCGTTCGTACCTTGCTTAGTCACTGCGTTCACGGAGGCACCCGTAAAACCGGAGAGACGCACATCGTAGGGCGCCAAGTTTACCTGTACCTCTTCAATGGCATCCAATGAAATAGGACTTCCACCTGCAAACTGGGCAGAACCCAAACCAAAGTTATTATTGTAGATGTTGCCATCTATGGTGTAGTTATTGAAACGGCTAGAGGTGCCCGCAAAGGAGTTGCCACTGGACTGCGGTGTTAACCGGGTAAAATCCTCAATACTCCTGTTAATGGTGGGCAAGGCGTCTATCCTATCCCTGGAAAGGTTTACGGATGCCCCTGTACGGTCTGGATCTATGATCTCTCCCCTCTGGGACGTGACCACCACTTCTTCCAGTTCCATACCTTCGGAAAGGGTAGCCTTTAGGTTATAGCTCTGGCCCAGGCCCAAGGTAATGCCCTCAAAGGTCCTGTCTTGGAAACCCACGTACGTAATGGCCACCTTGTAAGGCCCGCCTACCCTAAGGTTGGGCAAGTAAAACCGACCTTCTTCATTGGAAATGGCCCCATAGACCGATCCGGAAGGGGTGTGGGTGGCCACAATATTGGCCCCAAACAACGGTTCTCCAGATTCATCGGAAACCGTACCCTGCATACTAGAGGTGGTAACCCCTTGGGAAAAAACAGTTGCAGCCATAAAAAAAGCCACAATTGCGAAGTACATCTTTTTCATTTTTCTTGTGTTTTAGATTTTGCTGCAAAAGTCATGTATTTTAACCCTTGCAGCGTTAAGTAAACGTTAAATCAACCTTGGTAAAAGTACAAGAAAAAGCCCCTGAAAGGGTCTGATAGTGAATGTATTATGAAACTATGATAAATATTTAGCGACTTCTATTCCCAAGTCTTAAATTTTTGCAGAAGCTGCAGCGTAGAGGCATCATGATCAGCAATATCGGAACCAGTAATGTCCTTTAAGATAGTCCCCGCCAACTGCTTGCCCAGTTCCACGCCCCATTGGTCAAAACTATAGATGTTCCAAATGACGCCCTGTACAAAAATCTTATGCTCATATAGGGCGATAAGGGCCCCAAGGCTCTTAGGGGTCAACTTATCTATGAGCAGGGTATTTGTGGGCTTGTTGCCGGCAAACACCTTAAAGGGCGCCAATTGATCTATCATCTCGTTGGAAACTCCCTGAGCCCTGAGCTCATTTTGTGCCTCCAAAATGGTCTTGCCGTTCATTAAAGCCTCTGTCTGTGCAAAGAAATTGGCCATTAGTTTTTGATGGTGGTCGTTGTCCCCGTGCAGGGATTTCTTAAAGCCAATAAAATCCGTAGGGATCAGTTTGGTACCTTGGTGGATCAGTTGAAAGAAAGCATGCTGCGAATTGGTGCCGGGCTCTCCCCAGATTATCGTTCCTGTCTCATAGGCCACACTGCTGCCATTGCGGTCCACACTCTTGCCGTTACTCTCCATAATGCCCTGTTGCAAATACGCGGAAAACCGACTCAAATATTGGGCATAGGGAATAATGGCCTCTGTTTCCGCCCCGTGAAAGTTATTGTACCAGATGCTCAAGAGGGCCATGACCACGGGCATGTTCTCGGCAAAATCCGCCTCCTTGAAGTGGTTATCCATGCCACGGGCGCCTTCCAAAAGGGCTTCAAAATGGTCAAAACCTACGGCCAAGGCAATTGAAATGCCTACGGCGCTCCACAGGGAAAACCGCCCCCCGACCCAGTCCCACATGGGGAAAACGTTCTCTTGCGCAATGCCAAATTCCTTGATTTTATCCGTATTGGTGGACACGGCCGCAAAATGTTTGCCGATGTCCGCTTGGGTGGCATGTTGTAAAAACCATTTTTTAATGGTGGTGGCATTGCTCAGGGTCTCTTGGGTGGTGAAGGTTTTGGAGACCACTACAAAAAGGGTCGTCTCAGGGTCCAGTTCCCGCAGTATTTCATGCACGTGGTCCCCATCCACATTACTTACAAAATGAAGCTTTAAGTGGTTCTTATAGAATTTAAGGGCCTCCGTGACCATGGCAGGCCCCAGATCGGAACCTCCAATACCAATGTTCACAACATCCGTAAAGACCTTTCCCGTAAAGCCCTTTCGGTCTCCGGAAATCACCGCTTCCGTAAACGACCTCATGTGTTCCTTTACGGCATATACTTCTGGCATCACATTCTTGCCCGCCACCCTAATATCCGCCTCCTTCTTGGCCCGCAATGCGGTGTGCAGTACGGCCCTGTTCTCTGTCTGGTTGATGTTATCCCCGGCAAAGTAGCCGTTCATAGCGTCTTTCAGTTGTACTTCCTCTGCCAGTTGCAGCAATAGTTCCATGGTTCTTGGTACGATCCTGTTTTTGGAATAGTCCAGCAAAAAGTCGTTCCATTCCAAACTAAAGTCGGCTGCCCGCTCCGGGTGGTCTTGAAAAAGCTCCCGGAGATGACGGTCCTTGGTGGTGCTGTAATGCGTGGTTAGGTCTTTCCAGGCCTTGGTTGTAGTGGGGTTGGTGTTATTTAAGGGCATGTGCTTCATTCAATGTTAATAGGTCTTCTCCTTCCTTTTCCAAGGGTGCATTGATATACTCAATACAATCCAATTGGGTTTTAATGGGCGTGATATGTGCAAAAAAGTTTGGTTTGATGCTATCTGCTATAGGGTCTGCCGTGGGCAATTTTTCTCTTAGCGGGTCTACCTGCGCCCCATTCTTCCAAAAACGATAGCACACATGTGGACCTCCGGTATTTCCTGTCATGCCCACCCAGCCGATCACATCGCCCTGGCGCACAAATTCACCACGTTTCACCTTTTGCTTTTTCATATGAAGGTACTGCGTACTGTACATGCCATTGTGCTTGATCTTCACATACCTGCCGTTGCCCCCCCTGCGGGTAGATTCCGTAACCGTGCCATCTGCTGTGGCAATGATGGGGGTGCCAATGGGCGCAGCATAGTCCGTACCACGGTGGGGGCGCAATTTATACCCATAATACGCAATACGCCTTTTGAGGTTGTACCTTGAGGACACCCGATAACCGAACTTGATCGGGGCTTTCAGAAAAGTGCTCCGCAGGTTATTGGCCTGGTCGTCATAATAATCCGTAATCTGCTTTAAAGAATCCGTAGTATAGGGGAAAGCGTAAATGGGCACCCCCTTATGCTCAAAATAGGCGGCCTCAATGGGCTCTGAACCGGCATACAGGGTATCATTGATATATCTTTCTTTATAAATGATCTTGAACTTGTCCCCTTTTTCCAACTTGAAGAAATCCACCGTCCATGCATAGATTTCAGATAGGTTGATGGTAACGGCATAATCCACGCCCAAGGTATCCAAAGCTCCAGAAAGGTGGTTCTCTATGACGCCGGCCACCTCACGCTGCACATACTTCACCCTTTTCTTGTTGGTGTAGGCCTGTACGGAATCCCGTAGGTCCACTACGGTATAGTTGATGCGGTCGTTCTCATAGATGAACACTTGGGCCTGGGCCAAGCTATCCTTTGCTTTTAATATGATATAGGGTTTGCCCACTTTAATGCGCCGTACATCAAAAGTGTCCTTGTATACCTCAGCCACCTTGGCGATCTTTGGGTAATCCACGTGGTTTTTCAGCATGAGCTCCCCAAAACTGTCCCCGTTCCTTATGGTGTCCCGGTGTACCACGAACTCATCAAAATTGAAACCGTACTTGGTGATCACAGGGGGTTCTATTTCTATTTGTGCGGTTTCTTCCAAAACCATTTCCTTTTCTTCCTTGCACGCTACAAGGACCATCATGATCAATACTGCGCCCCAAACTCTAAACATCTCTAATTTTCTATTTTTTCTGGATTAAATATATGGTCTACCCACTGCTTGCCCCAATCATCCACTTCTTGTGGGGTATAAAGCTCGGGGAAAAATATGATCTTTTGAAAACTGGGCGGAAGAAATTGCTTCCAGTTGGTTCCTCCCGTGGCACTGATATTGCCAGATTCCTTGCCCAGATAGCGATGTGCGGAGCCCATGTGCATCAAGGGCCAGTTGACATTGGCATTAAGGTCCAAACTCTTTAAGGCTTCCACCAGGGCTCTGTTCTTTTTGGCCTTTTCATCCAAGCCAAGAAATTTATGGTATATAGTGGTACCTTTTACCTCTTTGGCAATACGGATGAGCCTTGGGGTGTACCGGTATTCAAACTGTTTTAGGGTGAGGGTCTTCTCTCCGGTATGGAGGTCCGTGGCCCCTTTTTTCCAATAGATTTGTTCGTAGAGCTCACCCACGGTGTTCTTGTCGGAATAGTCCGCCCGCTTGCTTTGGTGCACCAGGTTTTCCAAGGGGGTGGCATAGAGTTCTATCATGCGGTACTGCACGGATTGGAATCCGCTTGCGGGAAGCAGGGCCATACGGTACTGCAGGAACTGTTCACGCTCCATGCCTTTGATCATAATGCCAAAAGACGAGATGAGCGCGGTGTAATAACTGTTGATACGGCGCACTTTTTCCAAGAAGAAATCCACTTGTTGGGACTTATCGTCCACCAATTGTTTTTCCTCATGCAGGATGAGCTTAAAATACAGTTCCGTGATCTGGTGGTACATGATGAAGATCTCCTCATCTGGAAAATGCGTTCTGGGCACCTGCAAGCTCAACAGGGTGTCTAAATGAATATAATCCCAATAGGTAAGGTACCTTTGGTAGAGCAGACCATCTAGATAGGAGCCCAAATCTTGGCCGGAATCCTTGTACTTTTCCTCCAGCTTTTTTATTTGAGAGTTGATCTGCCCCTTATCTTTCATTGTAATTTTAGTCCATTATTATCTTAAACTGGTGCTTAAGGCCATTATAGCCATCCAAATCTGCCTTTATGGATCCCACGGCCAAATCTGCCTTGATCCGTATGGGTATCTTATTCTTGTCATTGGACACCCAGAGCGCCAAGCTCTCCTCTTCTTTGAAGACCCGACCAGATTGTACCAAGGGCCTAAATTTAAGACATTCTACCTTGCCATATTTGGTGCGCACAATTTCCTTGCCCAGGTATTTCAATTTAAAGTCAAAGACCCCATCATCATCATAGAGCATCTTTAGATCAATGACCTCATTTTTCACCAAGTCCTTGGCATCATAATTATTTCGTAGGTAATAGAACGCGGAAATCAGGTCTTGGATGCCCTCTTGCAGTGCAAAATTATATTTTTTATTGTTCTTTTTGTCGTTGAGGACCGCTTTGTTCTCCTTATGGTCAAAATTGATCTCCACATCCTTGGTATAGCCTCCCTCATCGATCTTTCTAACAAATTTATAGGGGCGCCCATCCTGCATGCCAAAATAACTCTCATAGGTGTCATCCACCTTAAAGAAAAGACTGGCAAAGCCAGTGGTTTCCCCATGCCCCACCACATGGTACACGGGAACATCATCTATGCGCGAGCTTTTAACGTGCAGGGTAGCATAGCTTGCATTCAAAAAACCGTAGTGCATTCTGAATTTCAACCATTCTCCCGTCTTAAAGGCAGATTCTCCATTCTGGGCATGCAGCACAGCCGTGGCCAACAGAAATAAAAAAATCGCCGTTTTCTTCATCTTCATGGTTTTGGTTATAAAATTACAATTTGTTGGGGTCCTTGATACCTCCTTGATGAATACTTAAACAAAATTTATTCCAAAGTATTGCATAAAAAAAGCCCAGTCATAAAACTGGGCTTTTCCTAAATAACCAACCAAACTTTAAATTATGAAAAACCAATACTTAAA
>CAKZLG010000003.1 GCA_937125035.1 uncultured Maribacter sp.
CTGGGCACCACGATACTATAAATGTTAAAAATAAACGGATGTGGTTTTTTAAGAAATTTGAACATAGGATGTTGTATTGCAAATCGTGACGCGGGTACTTTTAAATTTGGATGCGCATATTTCTTTTAAGTATAAAATTAGTATTGCAATCTATGGAAACCAGGGAAAAATTGTAAAATTAAAACCGCTCAAACCAAGACTGTTGGAGTTGCTTCCAAAATTTTATTCCGATTTATATCCTCTCTTCTTCAGACCCTAGTACTTCGGTTTCATGAAAGGTAGGTATTTGCTTGATTACAAATCCTAGCGAATTTCAACTGAATCTTTTCCTTTTTAGATCGGTATAAAAAATAAGCTTCTAGAGAAGGGATGTGTTTAAGGATAGGAAGGATTCAAATTGATGCTATACTATACTATCTTAAGGCCCTATTGTATATGCATTCCAATCTATATGTGGATGTAGCCGTGTTGAAATGGGTCCTCCCGAAACAGGAATGCTACAATCACATAAAAAGTCTTGTGGATGCCGAATTTGGTGATAGAATAATGTACGGATCAGACAAAAGACCTGGCCCCGGATGATTGACGCAGGTATTGAAACCATCCAATCTGCCGATTTCTTGACGCTAGAACAAAAGGCAGCTATTTTCTATAACAATGCAGCTACCTTCTTAGGCTTATCCGAACAAAGCAACAAAAAACATTGGTCCAACTAAGAACCTTTACCACGGGGTATGCCTTCCAGAAAAAAATAGGGTGGGGTCCAAACACCATATAGATAACTATAAAGCTACTTTCTTCGCATGATTGCGGACATCTGGGTTCCTATGAACACCTAGGCGACCGCCCTTATTTTCGCAAGTATTTCATTATTTACGCATTGACTTTTCCCACCCTACCACACTATGCATGTGGGTCTTGGTGGTAAAGTCCCCGCCTACACCCTTCTAAAAGCACTTAATCACAACATAGGCCTAAGGACCTGCCCTTAGGTGATTTTGAAAATTCTGGTTTCCATATGGCGCATATCCACCTCAATGGTCTTGGTGTTTTTGCCCATAAGGGCACCGGAAAGCGCGTCATGCACCGTTTGGCGTTTTGGTAAATGCACCACCTTGGCACCGTTGTCCCCGGAAATGGCCGTGATGCTTATGTAACGTGTATTGGCGTACACCAACTCACCCTGATCATTATGGACGTGCACACCTTCGGTCTTAAGGATATTTCGTATGATATCCGCAGACAGCATGGGGGCTGCGGAGTAAATGGACTTTCTGTTGCCCAGGTCTTTCACCACCAACGATGCTTGGTTGGAACCCTCCAAGTGGCCAAGGCGTATGACCTCATCATCTGCCGCGTGGAACACCGGATTTAATTTGAAGTCCTCGTTTTTATATGGCCATGGCATCCAGCGGATATTTTTTTTGAATTGTTGGGGATCCACATCGGTTCCAAATGTCCTTTCTTTGACCTTTGCCAGATACGGATGTTCCTTATTTTCAAGGATGGTCTGCAGATGGCTCGTCTCGTGGACCACCTTTAGGTCTATGCCGGTAAGCTCTTTGGTATGGTCAAGGCTACAGCCGGTGTCATCCAGATAGCCGGGCGCATAGAACCAAATGGCCGTGGTATTGTTTTCATCCAGCCAGGTCTTTACTGTTTTTCTCAGTTCAGCGCTCATGTAATGCACATCCATAAAAATACAGACCTTGTATTTTTTATTGATGTTGGGAAGGTCCTCCAGAATCAGATCATCAAACGTTATGCCCGTGTGGGGCATGATCCATTGGCGCAAGAGTTCCACGTACAAGGTACCATAGACCGGAGATAATTTTTGGTAATATGTGCCCTTCATGGAGGTGAAAATGGCCACCTCGGCCACAGTCCCGTTCTGTTCCTGTTGGTTATAATCATGCAATGCCTTGAGTTGGGCAATGGTTTCTTTGATCTGGGGGTCATCAAACCACAAAGGTCCAAAATCTTTGGGGGAATGCCGCACTATGGGAAACATATCCCCCGGGCCCCCTTCCAGCCAATAGCAATAGAAATTTTTGGTGAGGGAATACATCGCATCCCGTTTTAAGAGTTGCTGGCTTTCCCACGGGGTCTTCG
>CAKZLG010000004.1 GCA_937125035.1 uncultured Maribacter sp.
ACGCCTAATTGTTCAGGGCTTCCGACCTGAGGGAACATTTGGCTCCGCTAACGCTACGCCTAATTGTTCAATGCTTCCGACTTGAGGGAACATTTGGCTCCGCTAACGCTGCGCCTAATTGTTCAGTGCCTCAGCCCCACCCACAATTTCCAAAATTTCATTGGTAATGGCGGCCTGTCTGGCCTTGTTGTAGGTCAACTTCAGCTGATTTCTGAGCTCTGTAGCATTATCCGTGGCCTTGTGCATGGCCGTCATACGCGCCCCATGCTCGCTGGCAAAGGAATCACGGATGCCCTTGTACAACTGCGTTTTTAAGGACTTTGGTATCAAATGTGCTATGATCTCCTTTTTAGAGGGTTCAAACACATAGTCCGCACTGATGTTCTCCCCGCCGGCCATGGGCACGATGGGCAAAAACTGCTCTGTCATTACAATCTGTGTGGCGGCGTTCTTGAACTTGTTGTAGACCACCTCGATCCGATCATATGACCCTGAAGTGAACCGTTCCATGAGATCTTCGGCAATGGCTGCTGCCTTATCAAAAGTAAGGTCATCATAAATCTCACTATGATTGGCCACCACCGTATAGCGCTTGGCCAGAAAATCATTGGCCTTTTTTCCAATGGCCATAAACTCCACCTGTTTGCCATTATGCACGTGGCCCGCCAAGTGAGCGCATTGCTTCAGGACATTGGTGTTGAAGGCACCACAAAGGCCTCTATTAGAGGTTATGGCAACAATCAAAACATTGTTCAAAGGCCGTTCTTCCGCAAATGCACTGCCTGAATCCGTATCCAGACTGGCACTGAGACCCTGTAAAAGTTCCGTTAGTTTATCTGAATAAGGTCTCATGGCCGTGATGGCATCCTGTGCCTTCTTCAACTTGGCAGCCGATACCATTTTCATGGCACTGGTGATCTGCATGGTAGAGGACACCGAGGTTATCCGATTTCTAATTTCCTTTAAATTGGCCATTTGTTCAACAGTATTTGGTAACTAATACAACGTAATGGATAAAACGACACTGAGTACTTTAAAGGAAGTACTCAGTACTGATTATCCCTTATATTTCGCAGAAAGGTCTTTGGCTACGACCGTCAAGGTATCCACCACTTCATCGGTCAACTTACCTGCCTTTAGCGCATCCAGCACATCCCTATGCTTGGTGTTCAAGAACTCTAGATAGTCCCGCTCAAACTCCTTTACTTTTTCCACAGGGACACTGCGCAGTAGGTTCTTGGAACCCGCGTATATAATCGCAACTTGGTCTTCCACTGTAAAGGGATCGTTTTGGGCCTGTTTCAAGATTTCCACATTTCTACGTCCTTTTTCAATTACGTTCAGCGTAGCGGCGTCCAAATCAGAGCCGAATTTAGCAAAGGCCTCCAATTCGCGGAACTGGGCTTGATCCAACTTCAAGGTACCCGCCACTTTTTTCATGGATTTTATCTGGGCGGAACCTCCTACACGAGATACCGAGATCCCCACGTTGATCGCTGGGCGCACCCCTTGGTTGAACAGGTCTTGCTCCAAGAATATCTGTCCGTCTGTAATGGAAATGACATTGGTTGGGATATAGGCGGAAACGTCTCCCGCTTGGGTCTCTATGATGGGCAATGCGGTCAACGACCCGCCTCCCTTTACCATGGGCTTCAAAACCTCTGGCAAATCGTTCATGTTCTTGGCTATGTCATCATCTGCAATGACCTTGGCCGCACGCTCCAATAATCTGGAGTGTAAGTAAAAGACATCTCCAGGGTAGGCTTCACGTCCTGGGGGCCTTCTCAACAAGAGGGATACCTCACGGTAGGCCACGGCTTGTTTGGAAAGGTCATCATAAATGATCAAGGCAGGTCTGCCGGTATCGCGGAAGTATTCACCAATGGAAGCACCGGCGAAGGGGGCGTACACCTGCATGGGTGCGGGATCGGATGCATTGGCCGCCACGATGGTGGTATAGGCCAGTGCGCCTTTATCCTCCAAGGTCTTGGCAATGGCCGCAACGGTGGAGGCCTTTTGTCCTATGGCCACATAAATACAATACACGGGTTCCCCTGCATCGTAAAATTCCTTTTGGTTCAAAATGGTGTCGATACAAACCGTGGTCTTCCCTGTCTGTCGGTCACCGATGACCAGCTCACGCTGGCCCCTGCCCACAGGAATCATGGCATCAATGGCCTTGATGCCCGTCTGAAGTGGTTCGTTCACAGGTTGGCGGAAAATGACGCCTGGCGCTTTGCGCTCCAAGGGCATTTCATAGGTTTCGCCCGCTATGGGCCCCTTGCCATCTATGGGCTTGCCCAAGGTATTGACCACACGGCCAACGATGCCCTCACCTACGTTAATGGAGGCAATGCGCTGTGTTCTTTTCACCACGGCACCTTCCTTTATTTCTTTGGAAGGCCCCAACAATACAACACCAACATTATCCTCCTCCAAGTTCAGGACGATGCCGCGCATGCCGCCATCAAACTCTACCAATTCCCCATACTGGGCATTGGCCAGACCATAGACACGGGCAATACCATCCCCTACTTGCAATACAGTGCCCACCTCATCCAAAGACGCGGTTGCATCAAACCCTGATAGTTGTTTTTTCAAAATTGCTGAGACCTCAGCGGCTTTAACTCCTGCCATTTTTGTTTCTTTTTAAAAAAATCCCTTTGACGATGCTCAGGGCAAATTTCCTTGTTGAAATTTAATTATAGACTGTTTGTAAATTCTCTTTTAAGATTGTTCAATGTGTTGGCGATGCTGGCATCATATTGCAAATCTCCCACACGCAGCACAAACCCCCCAATGATGGAAGGAGACACCTTGTTTTCGAGGGTGACTTTATTGCCGGTGATGGATGCCACTTGTTGCAGCACCTTTTTCTCCAAACTGGCATCCATGGGTACGGCCGTGGTCACATAGGCCACATCCTCTCCTTGCAATTGCTCATTGAGAATAATGTACTTCAAGGCCACTTCGTTCAATGCCGCAATGCGCTTATTGTCCACCAAAAGATGTATTAAACCCTCTGATATGGCATGGTTTCCCTTGAAAATCTCTGCCAATACCTTTTTTTTGGCCTCGCCCGGTATTACGGGGCTGGCCAACATGTCCTGCAGCTCCTTGTTCCCGGAAATGGTCCCTAAAATGGACCGCATGTCCTTTTCCACATTTTCCGTGGCCTTTTGGTCCACCGCAAGATCCAATATAGCTTTGGCATAGCGCAGTGCCACTCTGGAATTGCCCATATTCTAACTCAATTTTATATCGCCCAAAAGGGTGTCCACCAATTTCATCTGCTTGTCCTTGCCAGCGAGTTGTTCCTTGATCAGTTTCTCAGCAATGGACACGGAGAGCTCGGCCACTTGACCTTTAATTTCGGCCACTGCCGCCATTTTTTCACTTTCTATGGTGGCTTGGGCCTGCTGTATCATTTTATCACCTTCAATTTTGGCCTGTTCTTTGGAATCAGCGATCATCTTATCCTTGATCTCCCGGGCTTCCTTGAGCATGGCCTCCCGCTCAGCGCGGGCTTCCTGGATCATTTTTTCATTGTCCGCCTGAAGGTTCTGCATATCGGCACGGGCCTTCTCGGCAGCGGCCAAAGCATCTTGTATTCCGGTCTCCCGTTCATCAAGCGAGTTCATGATGGGCTTCCATGCAAATTTCACCAATAAAAAGATTAGCCCCAAAAGCAGAATGGTCTGAACGATGAACAAGCCTGGTGAAAAGTCGTTAATTAATGTTTCCATATTCGAAAGAAATAGTCTTTTGTTTTTTCAATAGTTGAAAACAGTTCCCGCAACCAACCGTTACGGGAAACCATTTCATAGGTGTTCGTCCTTATTTTCCCAAGAACAAGGCCCCAAAGGCCAAACCTTCCAATAGCGCGGCAATAATGATCATCGCGGTCTGGATTTTTCCAGTAGCCTCTGGCTGACGGGCAATACCTTCCATGGCCTTACCACCGATCTGGCCCAATCCTATACCTGCTCCGATAACGATTAAACCTGCTCCAATTAAATTGTACATAGTAATTGATTTATATTAAATTAAAAAAACTCACTTAAATAAAATCACCCCTTACATCCTCTGCATCCGGAACTTTATGCCCTTCCGTGTCATGGTGGTGCTCATGGTCATGCTCCGCAACGGCCATACCTATGAACAGGGCGGACAACATGGTGAAAATATAGGCCTGTAAAAAGGCCACCAACACCTCAATGAGCGTAATGAAAAAGGACAATACCAAGGACAATCCCGTGGCCCCCACAGCACCAAGGCTATCTTGAAGGGTGAACATGATGGCTATAAGGCTCATCACCACAATATGCCCTGCAGAAATATTGGCAAATAAACGCACCAACAGGGAAAAAGGCTTGATCAAGAAAGCGCCCGCCAATTCAATGACGGCCAAAACCGGTCTGATCAAAACGGGCACGCCAGGCATCCAGAGCATGTGCATCCAATAGTCCTTATTGCCACTCACCGTATAAATAACCAGGGTAACGACCGCCAAAGCCGCAGTTACCGCCAATTGGCCCGTTACGTTGAAGCCAAACGGGGTAAGCCCCAAAAGATTCAATATCCAGATAAAGAAAAACACGGTCAAAAGGTACCCCGTAAACTGTCTATATTTTTTCTCGCCGATATTTGGCTTTGCAATTTCATCCCTAACATAGAGCACCAAAGGCTCCAAAACCCTTCCAAAACCGGTAGGAACACTTTTGTTCTTATATTGCCTGGCCAAAGAAGAAAAGGCCCATAGCATGAAAAGGCCCACCAAAAGTATGCCCACCACACTTTTGGTAATGGAGAAATCCAACACTTTGTGTGCGTTGGTAGGATGGTCTTTCGCATCTAGATCAACTTGGGTTGCGCCGGCCTCAAGCTCATATATCTTACTGTGTACTTTTACGAACCGGGCCCCTTTTCGCTCTACAATGACCTCCCCGGCATCGTCATGGTGAAAGGCCGAGGACATGAAGGTCACCAAACCTTCACTGGACCATAGGATCACCGGAAGGGGAAAGCCTACGTGCACCCGTTCCCCGGCGTCATTGGTATAAGAGAACAAATGAAAATCGTGGGCGTCTTTAACATGGTGGTCTATGTATTCCTTTATTTCCTCCTCTGTGCTTACAGCACCCTCATCTTGCGTATCTGACCAAGCAAAGACCTGTGCCGACAAGCAAAGAAATACCAATAACATCCCATTTTTTGCGCTGTTCAAAACCTCCCTCATTATTTCTATGTCAAAAATTTTAAGCTTCAGAAATTTGGCGCAAAAGTAGTCATTCTTAACGTAATACAAACAATTTTGACGTCTTAAAATTCACCCTTTTATCCCATGCATGGTTTTGGTGATAAAAAACACTTCCAATATCAAAAAAACAACTACGGGAACAAGCAGGGCAGCCCTTTGTGAGAAGGGCAAAAGTTGATCTCCCAGAAAAAAGGGGTGGAAAAGTGCGGCAAAAACGAAGATTTTCAAGAGGAGGAAGGCCAAATAGAGGAAGCCCAGCTGCTGTACCTGCTTTTGGAGGTGTACCCATCCTTGGAAAAGGAGCACAAGGCCCAGGGAATAGCCAAATAGAAAGGCATAGGCTTTTTCCAATAGCCCATTGAAAGGATTGCCAATGTCTTCCGTTAGCTGTTGTTGGGCCAAAAAGGAAATTCCGCCCACCAAAATGAACACCACAACGGCACTGCTGATTTTTTTAAGCAAGATGATCTATTTGTTCATTGCCATTACCTTTTTAATGACAAGGTATATGGACAAAAATACGGCAAGCAAGGTCACGGTATCCTCCCAAAAGGTCTTTTGAAATTTTTGGTCCAGCCAAGCTCCGAGCAGATTGCCCAGAAAAATGGTGGCCCCCATTTGTATGGCAATACCGGAGAGACTTGCCGCCGTGCGCAAAAGGTTGGAATCGTTACGAGGCTTTTGCTGGCTCATTCTTTCCGCTCATGGAAGGTTTAAACCCTCCTGAATTGGTGTTTGAATTGCTTGTAGGTTTTCCCCCGCCCATGGTACAGGATGCATTGAATGTAGCCCCGGGCTCTACGGCCAGTTTGGATACGGAAACAGTACCTTCTATTATGGCAGATGATTTTAAGGACAGCAGGTCAGAGACCAACAGTTCCCCGTTGAAGCTGCCCTCTATGTCCGCATTGACACATTCCACCTTGCCGTGAATGTAGCCGTCTTTGCCAATGACCACTTTTCCGGAGGTCTTTACGTTACCGTCCAATTTACCGTCTATTCTAAAATCGGCTTCAGAGATGATATCTCCTTTGATCTTGGTATTCTTTTCAATTCTGTTGGGTTGGCCTCCTATTTCGCTCATAGTTCTAGGTTTTTGTTTGTCTGAAAACATCGTTCAAGGTTTTGGGGTTAAAAGGGTGTTTTGGTATGCTTGTAGGTTTTTGTGTACTTGGATGACTTTGTAGTTGTCCGATAAAATTACGAAATTCCCATCAGCCACCCGGTACTCCTTGTTGTTTTTTAAGAGTTCCGCATAGCCCAGGGCAAAATCCTTGCTCTTGAATCCGTGGACCACCACAAACTGATCTTCCAAATTGTAGATGTCCTTAGATACCACGTTCCTATAGTTAAGGTCCTTGATGGATTTCTCCAAAAGTTCCATGAGCTTTAGGGCCCTTTCATTGTTGCTGCGCTTAAAGGGGAAGACCACTTTCCAATTGGCCGTGCCTTGGGCGCCCGTTTCCGGGGAAAATTCCTTGGGCTCTAACTTGGGCAATTGTTCCGCAACCATTTGCTCCGCCTTTTTCCCTTCCGGATTATTGGGATAGGTCAGGGCCACATAGTTCAAGGCCTCCTTAAATTCCTCGAAACCGTTCAAACGACCAATGGCGTTCGCCTTCAACATTTCAAACTTGGGTACGATGGGATCACCCGTAAAGCGGTT
>CAKZLG010000005.1 GCA_937125035.1 uncultured Maribacter sp.
TCAAAACCATTACAAATTTACACCTTATTCTTTTGAACCCAGTGTGAGCCGCAAACTAACCTCCAATCCACATATAGATATGGGCCAGGGCCTTCTGGAATGTATCCGCGCCGTTCACAAGACGAAATAATATGGCCTTAGAGAATATTTTTTTTGATTTTGATGGAGTACTGGCGGAATCGGTAAGTGCCAAAACCGAAGCCTTTAGGGAAATGTACGCCCCCTATGGGGCACAGATCTCCAACAAAGTAGTGGATTATCATATCAATAATGGCGGGGTTTCAAGATTTGAAAAGTTCAGGTTTTGGGAAAAGGAGTTTTTTGATAAGGATTTGAACGATGAACAGATACAGGACTTGGCATCAAAATTTTCAGATTTGGTTCTGAATAAGGTAATCAATGCGGAAAAAGTACCATACTCAGTGGAGTTTTTGGAAAAATACGTCCCAAACATGCGTTTTTGGATCATCACGGGTACGCCTGGTACTGAAATAGAGATCATTGTTAAAGAAAGGAATATAGCTCATTATTTTGTGGGGGTGCACGGATCGCCTAAAAACAAAAGGTATTGGTCCAGCCATTTACTGAACAGCTTTGAATTGGACCCACAAAAGACCCTATTTATAGGGGATGCCACAACTGATTTGGATGCCGCCCAATTCTCCAATCTACATTTTGCCCTAAGGGACAATGCTGAGAACAAAGATCTTTTTGAGGATTATAAAGGCATACGTTTTAAGCACTTTAGGGAACTTGAAACAATACTGTTAAGTAAAAATCTATTATAAAATGAAGGTTCTGCTTACTTCAACCTCTTTCCAAGATACCCCAGGGGCCCATCAAGACCTTTTGAGGGAACAGAAGTTTGATCTGGATACCCTTAGGGGTCCTATTATGGAAAATGAGCTACTCCCCATCATCGGCAACTACCATGCGGTCATTTGTGGAGATGACGAATATACAGAGGCCGTTTTGAGGAAAGGGGCCAACGGAAATTTAAAGTATATCTCAAAATACGGGGTAGGTCTGGACAGAATTGACCTAAATGTGGCCAAAGAACTAGGACTGCCTGTTACCAATTGTCCAGGTGTAAATCAGACTTCTGTGTCCGAACACGTACTTGCCCTACTTTTCACTTTTGAAAAGAATGTTCACCTGCAGTATAATTCTACCAATGAAGGTAGCTGGAAACGCTGGGTGGGCCATGAAATACAAGGAAAAACCTTGGGCATTGTAGGTCTTGGCGCAGTTGGCAAAGAACTGGCCAAAAAGGCTTTGGCCTTGGGCATGCATGTTATGGCTTTTGACATTCACAAGGACCAAGGCTTTCTTATGGAGCATCAAGCAATAAAATTTGTGTCGTCTTTGTCAGTATTATATAAAGATGCTGATGTCATCAGCCTTCATCTTCCACATACTTCTACAACTGAACATATGATCAACGAACATGTAATTTTTAATGAGATGGGCAAAAGCCCTATCCTTATAAATACCTCGAGGGGCATGTTGGTAGACCCCCAAGCAGTTATAAATGGCCTTGAAAAAGGAAAGTTGCGCGGTTACCTTACTGATGTTCTGGCCCAAGAGCCCATGCCCGCTGATGAGCCGTTTAGAGGTGTTGACAACGTCATCATTACCCCCCACGTGGGGTCCCGTACTTACCAGAGCGTGGTACGCCAAGGAACCATGGCGGTTGAGAATCTTATAAAGATGATAGCAGAAGAGCTCTAGTCGGGTCTGTATAATGACAATACCTGCCATTTCTCCCCATCATACAATAGGGTGATGGCCTCACCGTCCTTAAGGCTGAACATCTTGTTTTTGTTTATGAGGGCCGTGGCAGAAGAAATGTTCAGAGCATTGTTTTTACTGCCCGTATTTTTAATGACCAATTCACGTCGTATCTCCTCATCGGCAGGGCTTATTTCAACAGACCGCATTCCCTCATCGGTGTTTACCAAGATATTTCTACTTTTTTTGTTCGTTTTTACATTTGATCCGGTTAGGGTGGTACCATGCTTTATTCCCGAAACCTCGGTAATACCGTTGGGAGCCGAGATATGGTTGCCCACTTTTGGATTTGTGGTGAGGTCATAGGAGCTACCGTTGCCAAAGCCTTGTAAGCTGG
>CAKZLG010000006.1 GCA_937125035.1 uncultured Maribacter sp.
TGTAGATGAACTGATGGAGGAAAATGGAAAACTATGGCACAACCACAAAAAGGGTAAAAGCACCATAAACGGCTTTTTGGAAGATTATGCCACCGTGGTCGATGCCTTTATTGGTCTTTATGAAACGACCCTAGCGGAGAAATGGCTGCAAAAAGCCCATTTATTGACGGAGTATGCCATAGCTGAATTTTATGATGCTGCAGAGGAACTCTTTCATTTTACCCCAAAGGAAGATGCCGTGCTCATTAGAAGAACATTTGAGGTGGCAGACAACGTAATTCCTTCTTCCAATGCCCTGATGGCACAAAACCTCTTAAAACTATCCAAGTATTTTGTCAACTCTGCCTACAGGGATGTCGTAAAGGGCATGATGGGGCGCATGGAAAAAAGCATCAAGGAAAATCCACAAAGTCACGCACTTTGGTTGCAAGTGGCACTCTCCCTACAACTGCCGTTCTTTGAAATTGCCATTGTGGGGCCTAAAGGGACAACCATGGCCCATGAATTGGCAACCCATTATCTGCCCAATACCCTTTTGGCAGCAGCGGAAAAAGAGGGTGCAATACCCCTGTTAAAAGACAGATTTTCTCCCAATAGCACCATGATCCATGTGTGCAGGGAAGGCCAATGCCAACTTCCCGTGAGTACAGTAAAAGATGCCTTGGTACAACTCAATGGCGAAACGTGGAAACACCAAGAAGAAAAACACGGATAAATCTGGCATACATCGTATAATTAAAAGTAAAAACAACTATGGAAGAATTGACAGATTACAAAGAACATGTGGACAAAGCCGTGGATTGGATATGGAATGCCCTGCCCAATCTCCTTTGGGCCATTATCATATTGGTGCTGGGCATCTATGCCATTAAAATCATTAATAGAATGCTGCGCAAGTTCTTTGAGAAAAAAGATTACGACCAAGCACTGGAAAGCTTCATTGAGAGTTTTGCGAATATTACCTTGAAGATTCTTCTTTTTGTATTGGTCATTACACAATTGGGAGTAAAGACCACATCTTTGGTGGCCATTTTAGGTGCTGCGGGATTGGCCATAGGCCTGGCCCTGCAGGGATCATTGGCCAATTTTGCCGGTGGTGTGCTTATACTGTTGTTCAAACCCTTTAAAATAGGGGATTGGATATCGGCCCAAGGAGTGGACGGCGCTGTAAAGGAAATCACCATATTTACAACAAAGCTGAACACCTTTGGCAACCAGGTGGCCATCATTCCCAACGGTCAGCTCTCCAATAACAACATCATTAATTACAGTGCGGAGAACAAAAGGAGGGACAAAATAGACGTGGGCATAGGGTATGGTTCCAATATAAAAGAGGCCAAGGACATTTTATTGGCCATTTGCCAAGGCAATGACAACATCTTGAAAGAACCCCAACCGGAGGTCTATGTGGGTGAACTTGGGGATAGTTCGGTAAACCTAACGCTCCGGTTTTGGGCCAACAATGACGTTTTTTGGGGAGCTCATTTTTATGTCATGGAAGAAATTAAAGAACGCTTTGATGCCGCGGGTATAGAAATACCCTTCCCACAACGGGTGGTTCATGGAACCCATTCTTAATGTTTATTGGCCGTGCAGAAGGGATACATGTTTGTTTTTCAAATAAATAATCCTTATTTTAAAGATGAAATTTAGTGCAATATGAAACACTGCATGACCTTTGTTTTCTTATTGGTGATGAACGTTATTGCTGCCCAAAATATAGGCAACGGTGATGGCATTACCACAGATCTCCAAGCCGGTATCGTCATAAGGGACGTGCCGATAGAGGGCAGTGCTTATGTAAATGACCTCTATACACAAGGTGTGGTTTTCGTAGGTGGAATTTCAAAAAGAGAGGCTTTGATGCGTTATGATGCTTATAATGAAGCCGTTGAACTATTGGATGAGAACGGCAGGGCCAGGAAACTACTACGAAGAAAAAACATCAAGGCCATTTTTGATGACACTACCTATGAGGTAATTGAGTATTTAGCTGATAGCAAGATAAAATTTGGGTATTTCAATCCATTGAACGCTGGCTATGCCGTACTCTATTTTAGACCTAAAAAAATATTTCTACAAGCAGAAAACCCAGATAACGGTTACGACACCTATGACCCACCCCGTTATGAGGACATGTCATCATACTACCTAAAAAGGGGAAATCAGCCCGCTATGGAAGTGAAATTGCACAAAAGACACCTCCTTAGGACCTTGGTGCAGAATACGGATGAAGTCAATAAATTCATAAAGACCTACCAATTGAACCTGAAAAATGAGACGGATGTCATTAGGTTGCTCGATCATTACAACAGCCTTTTGACACAAAAGGAGGAAAATACCCAAACGAGCCCGTTTTAGATACTGTTCAAACAGGATTGGGCCCTCCTTGATGTTCTCATCAGGGATTCCTTTTTGCCTTTTTTGTCTGTAAAATAAAGTCTTTTAAATAGAAGGGCTCAAAATAGGCAGTGTCTTCAAACTTTCTGTTTTCATAGGCCCTATGGCTTAATGGGGCCATTTCCCGGGCAGAGGGCACTAATGCGGTGTCAAAGGTGCAGTGTGGGCCTTGTAGCACTCCTTGTATCTTTTCCGCTCCAGGACCCACTATATGTAAAGGTCTATGGCGATAGTCCAGAAAGGAATCAACCGTAATGATTTCTGCCTGGGTTTCCCTGACCTGTTGGAGTTCCCTGTCATAAATGGCACCGTATACCTCCATACGCCGGGCATCCAGCACAGGTATGACGAGATCTTGCACTTGGGCCATGGCCCGTAACGCCAAATGTTGCAATGTGGGCAGTCCGATCAACGGTATGGAAAGAGCGTAGCAGAATCCTTTGGCGGCAGACACCCCAATGCGCAGACCTGTGTAGGATCCTGGACCCTTGCTCACGGCAATGGCATCCAAATCCGTTATATTCAACTTGGCCGCTTCCAAGCTCTCCTGAACAAACAGGTGCAATTGTTCTGAATGCGAATAATGCGGCGTATTCTCTTCCTTCAGCGCCACAATTTCCCCATTTTTGGCCACACTAACGGAGCAGTTGGTGGTCGCCGTCTCTAGGTTTAGGATGATTGCCATAAACCAAAGGTATGGATTAGCCAAAAAATAAAATACCTGCAAGTGGTTTTACTTGCAGGTATTCTAAATTCCGTAGGCTGTTGCTAGTCTAGGGAAATAGGAATGCCAAAATAGAATTCCAAAATCTTTAGGCGGAAGATGTAATCGTATTTGGTGCGGACTACTTCCGCTTCAGCGTTGTCAACCCTTGCTTGTGCTTGTGTAAAATCAAAAGCATTCAACAAACCAACATCAAACCGTTCCTTGGCGTATTGGTAGGCCAGTCGTCTCGCCTCAAGGGTTTTTTCCGACGCCTCATAGGATTCATAAGAAACATTGGCATTTACATAGGCCTGGTTGATTTCGTTTTCTAAATTCAATTTCTGCTGCTCCAATTGTAGCTTTTGTTGTTCCACTGCTATTTCTGACCTTTCAATACCGTTTTTAACACTAAAACCATTGAAAATGGGAACGTTCAACTGAACGCCATAGGAAATACCGTCAAAAATCCAGAGCTGATCGGTAAAGCTAGGTGTAAAGAAAGTAGGGGGTCCTCCAGAAGTAATAGGTGGACCAGGAATCTGGGCCACATCAGAATAGCGTGTGCCATAATTAAAGAAAGCACCAATGGTTGGCAATAGAGCACCCTTACTTATGGCCAAATCCTTCTCGGCCACATCAATATTGGATTCGGAAAGCTTTATATCGTTCCTAAATTCCAACGCTTTGGCAAAAATGGTATTTGGAGTGTTGTTCAGAATATTCGTTACGGGGATATCAAAGGTTTCATCAGATACATCAAAATTTTCATAATCCCTGATCTGGAGCAACTGGGCCAGACCAATTTTTGAAATGCGCACATTGCCCTCTGCATTTATAATTTGCTGCCTCTGGCTTGCGGCCGTGGCCTCTATGTCCAAAAGATCCCCACGGGGTACCACCCCAGAGTCCACTAATTCCTTTATCCTGTCCAGATCCTGCTCTGTGGCCTTATATTGTGCCCTTGCCACATTCAATGTCTCTTTGTTGGACAAAATCTGTAAATAAGCCGTTGCTACTTGCAGACGTATGTCATCCTTTAAGTCCTCCAAACGATACTCATTGGCTATGGTATTCAGTTTAGCACGGTTTAATCGGTGAATGTTCCGCAAACCGTCAAAAAGCGTTACGGCGGTAGTTACACCAGCATTGAGATTGTTCTGTGTGGTGTTTGTAGGAAGGTTCGTTGTTGGGTTGATGGAAAAACCGGTGTTGCTGGAAAAAGAGGTGTTAGCGTTTAGTGTGGGCAAAAAATCACCAACGGCATCTGATTTATCGATCATGGCATTGGCCAAATCCAGTTCAAATTGTTCCACGCTGATATTGTTCTCCACAGCGTATTCCACACACTCTTGGAGGGTCCATTTTTTAGCTTGGGCAGGTGCGAACGTAATGGCAAAAAAGAGCAATACGGCGCTAATAAGATATTTCATCATGTCGTGTTTTGATTGTTTATTTG
>CAKZLG010000007.1 GCA_937125035.1 uncultured Maribacter sp.
TTAAAAACAGAAACAGTATCTGTCTTTGTTGACATCATCAAGATTTTGAACGAGTATCCTAACGCCAAGTTCACTGTTGAAGGACATACGGATAGCGTAGGTAGTGCTAGTTTGAACCAAAGACTTTCTGAGGAAAGAGCCAATTCCGTACGTGATTTCTTGATCAAAGAAGGCATTGCCGCTGACAGGTTGACTGCCATTGGTTACGGAGAGGACAAGCCTATTGCCACAAACAATACCAGAGCTGGCAGGGCTCAGAACAGAAGAACGGAAATCAACTTGGTAAAATAAAAGAGATTTCTTAAAACTTAAGTGTTTCAAATACTTGAAAAGCTCCGCTGTCTGCGGAGCTTTTTTTATTTTAGAAGGGATATAGGATGAAAAGTTTTATAGAAGAAGTACTGGAAAAAGTGCTGTCGCAGTATGGCCAGCTCAATGACCTTACCTTTGTGCTGCCCAGTAAGAGGGCCGGCACCTTTCTGAAAATGGCCATAGCCCAAAGAAGTACCAAAACCATCCTTTCACCGAAAATCCTAAGCGTGGAAGATTTTATAGAGCAGCTCTCCGGCCTTACCTATTCCTCCCAAAACCAACTTCTCTTTCTTCTGTATGAATCCTATTTGGAAACGGGAACCTATGAAAAAGAATCCTTTGATGCCTTTTTAAAATGGGCTCCGACCCTTTTGCAGGACTTTAATGAAGTGGACCGATACTTGGTGAATGCGGAATCCCTTTACACCAATCTTTCCGCCATTCAAGAAATACAACACTGGTCCCTGGAAAAGGAGCAAACCACCCTGATGAAAAACTATTTGGCTTTTTGGAACCATACCTACCCTTTGTACAAAGCCTTCAACACAACATTGTTGAAAAAGGGTATGGGCCATCAAGGTTTGGTCTACAGGAAGGCCCATGAACATCTCATGGACGCCACATCAGAACTCAAGCCACATATTTTTTTGGGATTCAATGCACTCAATACTGCCGAGGAACAAATTATAGAGTATATCCTACAACATTCCAATTCCCAGATATACTGGGATCTTGACCCTTATTTTTTGGAAGATGACGTGCATGATGCCGGTCACTTTATCCGGAGGCACCTTCATACTTGGTGTCCTAAGGAAAAGGCTCCGACCATGGAGAACCACCACTATTTAGAAAAAAAACACATTGAAATCATTGGAGTGCCACAACAAGTCTCACAGGCCAAACAAGTGTCCGTGATCCTGAATGCCCTATATTCAGAGCACGCCCAAGTCCCAGAGGATATAGCGCTGATCTTAGGGGACGAAACCTTATTGGGACCTGTATTGAACGCGCTCCCCTCTCAAATACCCGCCATAAATATTACCATGGGCCAGCCCCTGCATGCCGTACCGGTTGCCAACTTCATGCTTCAATTTTTAGAAGTGGTGTCCCTCCATACCAAAAAAGGATGGTATCACAAAGACCTCCTACAGTTCTTGAACCACCCCATATGCCATGGTTTTCAAACCAAGGCAAAATCCACGGTCCGACACCTTAGTGCCCATATCGCCAAAAGAAACATCATCTATGTTACCGATCCCTTACTTTTGGAAATGAATAATGGTGAGCATCCCATCATCAATTGCCTGCTGCGGGCAAATAATACCATGGCCGTTGAAGTTGTCCAAATCTGCCAAGACCTGGTGCACTTACTAAAGGAAACCGGCTCTCAAGAAGGCAATGATCTGTTACTGGAACAATTATTTCGTCTTTCCACCCTTTTTAATTCACTACAGGACCTGTTGCAACAATATACCTTTGCCAATGACCTTAATACTTTGAAAGTACTTTTCAAGGAACTGCTGTCTTCAGAAACATTGGATTTTGAGGGAGACCCCTTGGAAGGCCTTCAGATCATGGGTATGTTGGAAAGCAGAAACCTCGACTTTGGTACGGTAGTGCTCACCTCCGTGAACGAAGGTATTCTACCCTCTGGAAAGACACAGAATTCCTTCATCCCATTTGACCTGAAACAGAAGTTCGGCCTACCCACCTATAAGGAAAAAGATGCGGTCTATACGTATCACTTTTATAGGCTATTGCAACGGGCCTCCAAGGTTTTTCTACTATATAATACCGAGCCAGATACTTTGGAAGGTGGGGAAAAAAGCAGGCTCATCCGTCAATTGCTCACCGACCATAACCGCCAGGATATCGTTGAAAAAATAGCCTCTCCCTTCTTAAATCCGGGACACCGCCACCCAGCAACCATAAAGAAAACACCACACCTGTCCTCTCTTATAAAAGAAAGGGCACAAAAAGGGTTTTCCCCCAGTAGTTTGGGCAATTATATTAGAAACCCTATGGATTTCTATAAACAACAACTATTGGGTATCCAAGAAACACCGCTTGTAGAGGAAGTCATGGCCGCCAACACCTTTGGCACCATTGTACATGATGCGTTAGAGGAACTCTATACCCCTTTGATCGGTAAGAAGCTTACACCTGCCCTCCTTACGAAGGTCAAAGAAAACGTTAAGCCTGTAGTGGAAGGACAGTTTGAAAAGCACCACTCCAGTGCACAACAGACCACTGGTAAGAACCACATCTCCTTTCATGTGATTTTAAAATACATTGACAATTTTATTAATTTGGAGATCAAGGATGTTCAGCAAAACACCGTGACCCTACTGGGCCTAGAGCAATCGCTTAGGTTTGAAATACGGCACCCTTCACTGCCTTATACCGTATTCTTAAAAGGGAAATTGGACCGTGTGGATAGATACAACGGTACCTTGCGTATTTTGGATTACAAGACAGGCAAGGTAGAACGCTCCCATCTGGAAATTACCTATTGGCCTTCCCTTATTGAAGAAGACCGTTATACCAAGGCGTTTCAATTACTGTGCTATGCCTATCTTTTCCAAAAACTCAATGACGAACCGGTCTTGTGGGCAGGGATTATATCCTTTAAAAATCTTGGAGAAGGCATTATGCATTTTGCCCAAAAGTCATCCAGCCATTCAAAAATAAAGGACCATAGCATCACCACAGATACCCTAAACCAATTTGAATCAGAATTGTTAAACCTTATTCAGGAAATCTGTGACCCGGATATCCCCTTTACCGAAAAGGAAAATTGACTACTTCTTATCCGGTCTACTGGGCCGCACCTCTACTTTACTGGGTAATGTTCTGGGGTGCATTTTTAACAGATCCACAACAAGCTCCCCAATATCCTCTGGTTGAATTTTCCAAGCGTCCTTCTGTGAAGGTTCGTTGTTGTTGAAATGGGTGGCCACAGAGCCCGGCATGATGGTGGAGACCTTAATATCATATTTGCGCAGGTCTAACATGGCGGCTTGGGTAAACCCCACCACCCCAAATTTCGTGGCATTGTAGCCGGCACCGGTTGGAAAAAAATTGGTGCCCGCCAAACTGGCCAAGGTCATATAATAACCTTTGGACTCTTTTAGCGCTGCCACACTGGCTTTGAGCGTGTGAAAGACGCCATTGAGATTGGTGTTCATCATTTGGGTCCAATGTTCCACGGACATTTCATCCACTGGGGCAAAATGGCCCACCCCGGCATTGGCCAAAACCACGTCTAACTGTCCCCATTGGCCCAATATTTTATCCACGGCCTGTTGCTCGTCCTTGAATCGATCAACATTAGAGACCAGTGTGAGTAGCTGATCACTGCCCAATGTCTCCTTGGCATGCGTCAACGCTTCACTGTGCCTACCACTAATGGCCACACGCATACCTGCATTCAACAAGGCACGCGCCACGCCTAATCCTATTCCTTTTGAGCCTCCTGTTATATAGGCCACTTTATCCTTTAAGTTCTCCATATTTTTTCATCTTTTATGAAAATTACTCAACTTAGATCAACCTTCAAAATCATAAATGTTATTGTTTGCTTAATGTCCAAACTTGAAAAAATAGCTCTTGTCACTTCAATCTACCCTCATTGATGTGACCATCCTGTTCACTGAAAATTATAAATCAATGAACATATTATTTAAAATCCGTATAAATAGCTCATTATCTATAATTTATGTTGGTAATATGGTGCCATATTCTTAATTTAAGTGGATATTTATTAACCAATCAACAAATTATGGCAAATGTTTTATGGCTTCAGGGCGGGGCTTGTAGTGGCAATACCATGTCGTTCCTCAATGCTGAAGAACCCACTGTAGTGGAGCTTATTACGGATTTTGGCCTCAACATCCTCTGGCATCCCACCACCGGGCTCCAAATTGGGGACCAAGTTCAGGACCTTCTCAAGGACATCATCAATGGAGAGGTACAAATGGATATTTTGGTCTACGAGGGTTCCCTAATACAGGGACCAAACAATACCGGCTCCATGAATTTCTTTGCTGACCGCCCCATGATGGAGTGGATAAAGGAACTTTCAGAAGTGGCTGGTTTTGTCGTCGCCATTGGCGACTGTGCCACGTGGGGAGGTATTCCGGCAGTACCCCCCAATCCCAGTGAATCAACAGGACTTCAATTTCATAAAAAGGAAAAAGGTGGCTTCCTAGGGGCGGATTATGTTTCAAAAGGCGGTTTACCGGTCATTAATATTCCAGGTTGCCCAGCGCACCCAGATTGGATCACACAGATTCTAGTGGCGATTGCTGTTGGCCGTATAGGCGATGTGCTCATAGATGATTACCACAGACCCAAAACGTTTTTCACGGATTTCGTGCAGGATGGCTGCACCAATGTCACCAATTTTGCCCAAAAGGTAGATGGTGGGTTTGGTAGAAGGGGCGGTTGTCTCTTCTACGAAGTTGGCTGCAGGGGTCCCATGACGAGGGCCAGTTGCAACAATATCCTCTGGAACCGCCAGTCTAGCAAGACACGATCAAACCACCCTTGTCTAGGCTGTACTGAACCCGGATTTCCGCACCACGACCTTAAAAAAGGAAGTATTTTCAATACCATGAAATACATGGGCGTATTTCCAAAAGAAGTCCCGGAAGGAAGGAATAAATTAGCATATTACATGGAGGCGGGCTTTCAAAAAGTAATGCCCACCAACAGAAAGATCATGGAGGTCTCCAAATAAACATCCACAGAAAAAAAAGCGCATGGCAGTTAAAGAATTGAATATATCCCCCGTAGGTCGTGTAGAAGGCGATCTTGATGTTAAAGTATATATAGAAAACGGAAAAGTGACGCGGGCCCACACCCAAGCAGCAATGTTCAGGGGCTTTGAGAAAATCATGGCAGGGAAGGACCCACAATCCGGCCTTATCGTGACCCCAAGAATTTGCGGCATATGCGGAGGTTCCCATTTATACTGTGCCTCCTCTGCCCTTGATACGGCCTGGGGCACCGAGCTCTCCCCCAACGCACTATTGCTGAGGGCCATAGGGCAGGCCACCGAAACCCTACAAAGCATACCACGTTGGTACTATGCCATCTTCGCCACGGATCTGGCCAATAAAAAATATGCCAACCAGCCCTTGTACAAGGAAGTGGTAAAACGATGGAGCGCCTATGTGGGCGAAACCTTTCAAAAAGGATTGACCGCAAGTGGCCTACCCGTACAGATATATGCCCTCTTTGGAGGGCAGTGGCCCCACTCCAGTTACATGGTGCCCGGTGGCGTTATGTGCGCGCCCACTCTAAAAGACATCACCCGTGCACATGCTATTTTGGCCCAATTCAAGAATGATTGGCTGGAGCCCATTTGGTTGGGCTGCTCCATAGAGCGCTATATGCAGATCAAAAGCTGGGATGACATGTTGGCCTGGGTAGAGGAAAACGACTCCCATAAAAACAGCGACCTTGGTCTGTTGATCCGTGCAGGATTGGAATTTGGGCTGGACAAATTTGGACAGGGTGTTGGTAAGTTCTTGGCAACAGGAACCTACCTCCACAAAGACAGATACAACCATCCTACCATAGAAGGGCGTAATGACGCCTTGATCCAATCCAGCGGCTTTTTTGATGGGAAGGATTATCACGTTTTCGACCATTTAAAAGTAAGCGAACATGTAAAGCACAGTTGGTACAATGACCAAGCGGATGGTCTGCATCCCTGGGATGAGCCATTGCCCACCCCTGCCCCATCGCAAACCTTGCATGACAGTGATTTTGACGGTCAATATAGTTGGTCAAAGGCTCCCCGATATGACGGCCACGCGGCAGAAGCTGGTCCGTTGGCACGTGTTATCATGAATGCCAATCCAGCCAATAAGGACCATCAAATAAAAGACCCTCTCTTTGGGGATATCATCAAAAAGTTGGGGCCAAGTGTTTTTACAAGGGTCTTGGCCAGAGTTCATGAGGCCCCACGAATCTATACCTTTATTGAAAAATGGTTGTCTGAAATAGACTTGGATGGCCCCTTCTATACCAAACCCGTAGAGAAGGATGGTAAAGGCTTTGGAGCCACAGAGGCTGCTAGAGGAGCTCTTGCCCATTGGATCGAGATAAAGGATGGCGTAATCAAGAACTATCAAGTCATGGCGCCCACCACTTGGAATGTAGGCCCACAAGATGGCAATGATAATCCAGGCCCCATTGAGGAGGCCTTGATCGGCATTGACATTGAAGACCCGTTAGACCCAGTTGAGGTGGGGATCGTTGCCCGTTCCTTTGACTCCTGCTTGGTATGTACCGTGCACGCACACGATGCCCAAAGCGGGGTGGAGCTATCGCGATTCAAACTCTAACTCAAAACATCATTCATAAAAGCCCCATAGGTTCACACAACCTGTGGGGCTTTGACTATCCTGACCGTGGAGACACCCCATATTATATAAACGCTCTGGCTGGTACTGATGAAAATTCCTAAGGAAATCAATTTTAGGTAAAATGTGCCTCTTGGGGCCAATTCAACCAAATAAGCCTTTAAAATCGTTCTGAAAAGGACTATCTTAATACGGCAAAACCAATCGTTCCAACCCAATAAAGATAAACGAATGAAGACTGCAATAATGGGTTTTGGCAATCCTGTAAGAAGTGACGATGCTGTGGGCATTTATGTCATTGAAGAGCTCAAAGCGAAAATCACGACCAAAGACGGTCCCATAAGCATATTTGATATGGGTACGGCCGCCTTTGAAGTTCTTTTTGGACTAAAGGGACATGATAAGATCATTATGGTAGATGCGGTCCTTAACAGTAACGAACCCGTGGGTACCTTATTTAAGGTTCCGGCGGCAGAGGTCATGAAGGCCCCACAGGAAGATCCCTTGGTCTTCCTGCATGGTATGAAATGGGACCAGGCCCTCTCCTATGCCAAAAAAATTCTACAAGATGCGTACCCAGAGGATATTCAGGTCTATTTAGTGGCCATAGAAAATACCGCCTTGGAAGTGGACCTTTCTGAAGCTGTTAAAAGTGCCGGAGACAAAGTGGTCAACCATATTCTTGATGAAATAAAGGTAATACGTTGATCCGTGAACACGCTTCTGTACCTAAAAACATCCCACATATATCTAGACCATGAACTGGTAAGGGAAATTTTTGGTGATATACACTATGCCTATGTCGCTTACGTGCCAGAAAAAGCGGCCCTTCTCATTACCCCCGTCACGAGCCAATGGTTTGTTAAAATGCACAAACCCACCCAATTTCTCCTGAAATCACGTAACTTGAAGGGGGATAAGACCCTTGCCATACGGGAACTGTTGATCGACCATAATTTGGATGTAACGGATAGGGCCTTAGCGTACGACGTGGTCTCCAAAACGAAACTTATAAAGGTAAACCTAAAACAATGAAACCCCCACACGAAGATAATTGGTTACTCGATGCCGCTGTGCAATATAAGGTGGCCCCCTGTAAGGGCAGATGGGAGGTATCGCTCATTTTCATCAATACTAAAGACCCCAATCAAGTCCTTGTACAGCCCATAAGTGACCATAGAACAAAACGCTTGGCCGAAATACACGGCCAATACATGCAGCAGACGGCCGCAAAAGACCCCCGGGGCACGCAAAAACTATCAAAAAATGCTTACGATATCAACAACAATTGATCACTTACCGGCTGTTCAGGAAACAATACAGCAGGTAGATCGGCTCCATGAATTGGTCACCGTCATCCATGATGCCAAGAATCCAGATTTTGGTACGGGGATATCCGTACTACAAGATGAAATTATGCTGGCTTTCGATTGGCATGATGATGGACCGCCCTATATAATTCCCCGTACTACGTACACCCCGGAAAACCTTTTGGCGCTTATATTCCATAGTTTGGGCAACCATCAGAAAGCTTTGGAAATTGTTAAAACCGGGGAAACCCTCCACCAACATCTGCTCATTGCCACCCATCTGCAGTATGGCTATGAATTGGAAGCCCACATGTTGGATTTTATGGCACAAACCAGTGCCCATAACCATGCCATAGCACACTATTATGGTGCCGTTGCCCATGGCTTGGACTACGACGCATTGAAGAAAGCATTTCAACTTGCCATGGCCACTGCCCATGATAAGGAATCAAAGGTCTTTACCACCAAACACTATGTGAATATGCTCTTGGACGCCGGCGAACTAAAGGATGCGGCACTATTGGTGAAAGACCCCCAGGCCAATATCTCCAAAAATGCCCAGTACGCCCTAAAGGCCCATTGGGCCTCCATCTCTATGGCACAACTGCGCCTGCCCTATGATTCTGGGGCTTTAGATGCACTACAGGAGCTGCAACTGGATGTCATTGCCTACTACGAATCACAACATGTAAACATACAGGCCGGATTATTGCTCATAGAAGCGTCTGAAGTGGCCAATTTCAAAGGGGACTATATTGCCTCAAAAGAGCTGATCAACAGGGCAATCCACTATTTTAGGGAAGAGGATATCCCTGAATTTTTAGGAGAGGCCGGTCTTAAGAAAGCAGTACTGTTATACACTTGGTCCAAAGACGGCCATCCACAATATTATAAGGCCGCCATAAATGCATTCCAAGATGTGCTGAAAGTCTTTAAGCGGCATACCCATCCCCAAAAGTTTGCGGACATACATCATCATCTGGCATTGATATATTCAGAAATACCTGTATCCCCAGAGGAAAAGCCCATGTGGATCGCGTTTTGTGCCTCGTCTTTCAAAGAAGTGCTCTCTTTCTACACCAAAGAAGAACATCCGTACGGATATGCCATGGCCTGCCATAATTATGCCACAGCCCTCATGCATTTTCCTCCGGCTAAAATCCATAATAACTTGGATAAAGCGGCCGGCCTTTTCGCGGAAGCATTGACCATAAGAACGGCAGCGGCCCATCCGTTTGAAAGGGCCCTTACCCTTCTCAATCAACTAGAGCTAGGTTGGTTGGCCCATAATGCCGATTATGGGGAAGAACTTAAAAACCATGCCTCCATGGTCAGCGCGGCACAGGAAATAAAATCATTGGTGACGGAAGAGTCCTTGGTGGAACAGGCCAACGAACACCTTTCAGCACTGCAAAAAGTAAAAAATTTCATATAAATGCACGAAACCTCCATTGTAAATAGCATCATGCGTACCTTGGAACTGGAGTTTGAGGCGGCACAACTGCACAAAATGAGCGCCATTCACCTAAAGGTGGGTATTCTTTCCAACATAGAGCCCCGTCTTTTGCACAATGCTTATAGTGCCTATCACCTATCAGACCCCACGTACCAACATGTGGCGTTGCATATAGAATCCACTTCCCTTAAAATTCAATGTGACATCTGTAGCCACATTACGGATGTGGAAAATTATAGGTTTATTTGTGCCCACTGTGGGCGTCCCAGCAAAAATGTCATCCAAGGAGAGGAGATGCTCATACATAAGGTGGAGTTTATCGATGATTGAACTAATAAAAAAATACCATGATAGAAAAATCAACTAAGGCAGCCCGCGGCACGGTTCAGTGCGAGAATACCAACATCAACCTCTTGAAGGCGAATGATTTTGTGGCGGATATCATTAAAAAGGAAATGGCCCGGACCAAAACCTTGCTGATCAATATTACTTCCTCTGCAGGGAGCGGAAAGACCACATTGATGCAGAAAACGGCAGAACGTTTAAAGGACCACATTACCATGGCCGTTATGGTGGGCGATCTAGAAACGGAGCGCGATGCAGACCGTATTCGGGAGACCGGTATCCAGGCCCTGCAGATCGTCACTGGTGGTATCTGTCATTTAGAGGCCCAGATGGTACATCAAGTTTTGGATAAATTTGACCTTGAGAACATAGACCTACTGTTCATTGAAAATGTGGGCAACCTGGTATGCCCATCCTCCTTTGACTTGGGCGAGGATTACCGGGTGACCCTTATGGCCACCACAGAAGGCGATGACAAGCCCAAGAAATACCCAAAAATGTTCTTGACAAGTGATATGATGTTGGTCTCCAAAGCGGACCTCTTGCCCTACGTCCCCTTTTCTGTGGAGGCGGTGACCAAAGATGCCAGGGAAGTGAACCATGAGCTTGAGGTGCTGCAAATATCCGCTCTTACCGAAGAAGGTGTTGATGCATGGTGCCAATGGTTGCTGGAAAAAATAAGACTGAAGCAAGGGTAGTACCGGTATGCGGCACACCTTCAAAATCCTAATTAAGGGCCAGGTACAGGGCGTGGGATTCCGCCCCTTTGTTCATCAACTCGCCCAAAAAAGAAGCCTGGCCGGTACGGTGTGCAATAATGGCAATGGGGTACTGATCTTTATAAATGCCACCCAAGAAGAGGCCGATCGCTTTCTCTCCTTGGTTTTAAGTGATGCTCCTGAGGTGTCTCAGATTCTGGGTCATAACATGGTCATGGTGGCGCCAAGATCCTTTTCTGGTTTTAAGATCGAGATGGGACCATTACCAAAGGCCATCAACGTTCCGCTTACGCCAGATTTTGGTATTTGCCCCTCTTGTGAGCAGGAGATCAAGGACCCTAAAAATAGACGCTTTGATTATCCATTTACAACATGCACGGCCTGCGGACCCAGGTATGCCATAACCCAAAAGTTTCCCTTTGAAAGAGCCCACACCAGCATGGTGGAATTCACCATGTGCGCTTCCTGCCGCTCGGAATACGGCAATGCCAATGACAAACGCTTTCACTCCCAAACCAATAGCTGTGCGTCCTGTGGCATTGCATTGGAACTTACGGACAACCAAGGCAACATATTGCAACTCTCCCAAGAGCAACACATACGGAAAACCGCAGACCTGCTTGGCAAAGGCCGTATTATCGCAATAAAGAACACCAATGGGTATCTGCTCTGTTGTGATGCCACCAATGAAAAGGCCATACACAGGCTTCGCCAGAGAAAACAAAGACCCACAAAACCCTTTGCCCTTCTATATCCATCAGTAACACTGATACAGAACCACTTTAGGACGACTGACCAAGAACTGCAAACCCTAACATCGCCCGCGAGGCCCATCGTACTTTTAGAGCCCAAACCCTGCGAGCTCACCTCTTTGGCCAAAGAGGCCATTGCGCCGGGTCTGGGTACCATGGGTGTCATGTTGCCTTCCTCCGCCCTGCTCTCCCTGCTGCTGAGGGCCTTCGATAAACCTTTGATCGCCACTAGCGGCAATATACATGGGGCACCGATTATTGCCCGTAATGCACAGGCCTTAGCATTGTTGGCTCCGGTGGCCGACTATTTCCTGAAGCACAATCTGCACGTGGCCTTTCCCCAAGATGATTCGGTTATTCGCTTTGCTGGTAATCAAAAAATCATCCTTAGAAGGGCAAGGGGATTGGCTCCAAATTACCTAAAACCGGTACCAAATGCACATGGAGCGATTTTGGCCATGGGCGGCCAACTCAAAAGCACGGTATCGTTTTTACCCAACGGCCATGTTTACATAAGTCCCTATTTTGGTGATTTGGACCGTTATGAGGTATTGGTCCGCTACAAAAAGAGCGTACAACAGTACATAGCGCTTTTTGGAAAAAGACCTTCGCTTATTCTTACGGATCTACACCCACAGTACCAAAGTACCGTGTGGGGCAAGGAATTGGCCCAAGACTACGGTACCCCTTGCACCCATGTTCAGCACCATAAAGCACATTTTGCAAGTGTATTGGGGGAAAATGACCTGTTCGCTACCAAGGAAAAAGTCTTAGGCGTCATTTGGGACGGTACAGGTTACGGGGAGGATGGAACGATCTGGGGCGGGGAATTCTTTGAATACCAGGATCAACAAATGACACGTGTGGGCCATTTTGAGCCCATGGCTTGGCTTGCCGGGGATAAAATGGCGAAAGAACCACGTCTTTGCCTACTGAGCCTCTTGCCAGAGGAATACAGATCAGGGTTGCACCATAGGTTTACCCCTACGGAGTTTAAGGTATATACGAAAATGTTGGAAAAAAGAGTTCTAGAAACCACTTCGGCAGGTCGTTTGTTTGATGCCGTGGCGGCCCTTCTGCTCAATATTAACACGGTGTCTTATGAGGGGGAAGCGGCCATGCGCCTAGAAGAACTGGCCATGCGCCATAAGGGCCATGCCCCCGTTTCTTTGCTGCCCACCGAATGGCACACCCATGTACCCACAAAACTACTTTTGACCAACATCCTGGCTGCCATGGAAAAAGGCAAGGACAAGGCTTTTTTGGCACACAGCTTCATTTATAGTCTGGCGATGGCCATAGTGCAATTTGCAAAACGAAAAAAGTATGCTTTGGTGGCCTGTAGCGGCGGTGTCTTTCAAAATGCACTTCTAGTGCAGGAATTGACCGCTTTGGCCGAGGGGGAGGGCCTCAAATTAAAATTTAATCGTATCTTGTCTTGTAACGATGAGAATATCTCATTTGGCCAACTGTGCTATTACCAGCACATAAAAACATGACCTATGTGTTTAGCGATACCCGGAAAAATTAATAGTATTACCTCAGAATACAATGGCATGGTGCGCATGGCCAAGGTATCCTTTGGGGGCATCACCAAAAAAGCCAGTCTGGAAATGCTGCCCGATGCGGATATTGGGGACTATGTGCTGGTGCATGTGGGCGTGGCCATTAGCAAGGTGAATGAGGAAGAGGCACAGAAAACCTTCAAATATTTGGAAGAAATAGGGGAATTGGGCGAATTGGAGGATGTCAATGAGTATTTACCAAAGCCAGATTAAATTGTTGCCCTTAACATAAACCGCACCACAGCAGGATGGACCAATAAAGTTAAATCGAATACCATTTCACCGCTGTAAATACAACATAAAAAGAACCTGATGAAATATATGTCCGAATATCGGGATCCCGATCTCGCCAGAAAGTATTTGACAGAAATTGAAAATACGGTATCCCGGCCATGGTCCATCATGGAGGTATGTGGGGGTCAAACCCATAGTTTGGTGAAGAACGGCATCATAGAAATGCTGCCCAAAAAGATCACCATGATCCACGGGCCTGGCTGCCCAGTCTGTGTGACCCCCTTGCACTTAATTGACAAGGCCATTTATTTGGCCACAGAAAAGAAGGTCATTTTATGCTCCTTTGGTGACATGCTCCGAGTTCCTGGCTCTAAAAAGAGCCTTTTGGAAGCCAAGGCGGAAGGGGCGGACATCCGTATTTTATATTCCCCCCTGGAGGCAGTGACCATTGCGGAACAACATCCGGACAAAGATGTGGTCTTTTTTGCCGTAGGCTTTGAAACCACGGCCCCGGCCAATGCACTATCCGTCCTTCATGCCCACAGGAGAGGCGTTGGGAATTATGCTATCTTGGCATCCCATGTTCTCGTACCCCCTGCCATTAAAGCGGTCATTGATGATGAAGAGAGCCAAATTGATGGATTTTTGGCCGCAGGCCATGTCTGCACCATAATGGGCAATGCAGCGTACCATCCGCTTTCTTCACATTACAAAGTACCCATTGTAGTGACCGGTTTTGAACCTTTGGATGTGCTTCAGGGTATCCTTATGGTCCTTAGGCAGTTGGAACAAAGCACGGCCAAGGTAGAGAACCAGTATGCGAGGATCGTACGCGAGGAAGGGAACATAGAAGCCCAGAAAGTCATCAATGAAGTATTTGAGGTGCAGGACCAAATGTGGCGTGGTATTGGCAAAATACCGCAGAGCGGCTACGCGGTACGTGAAAAATATGCGGCCCATGATGCCATGAAAAAATACCAGGTCAATATTACCGAAGCCCCTGAAAACCCTAAGTGTATTTCTGGGCAAATCATGAAAGGCATTAAAAAACCCTTTGAATGCTCCCAATTTGGGAAAACCTGCAAGCCCACCAATCCTTTGGGCGCGCCCATGGTGAGCAGTGAGGGGGCCTGCGCCGCCTATTATCATTTCTCTGGAATGGTGGAAGCCTGATTTTATCCTATGCCAGACAAAGACCATATACGTATGCAGCTCCAATGCCCAATGCCCCAATTGGATTTTGACGTTATTACCCTGGGCCATGGCAGCGGGGGCGTCCTGACCAATAAATTATTGGACAGCGGCGTATTTGACCTTTTGGGAAATGAAATTCTGAACGAACGCCATGACGGTGCCTTTCTTGAGCTACAGGGAAAGACCGCGTTTTCTACGGACAGCTTTTTGGTCTCCCCCATTTTTTTTCCCGGCGGCAATATTGGGGAGCTGGCGGTCAATGGAACCGTAAATGACCTTGCCATGTGCGGTGCAAAGCCCAAATACCTATCCCTCAGTTTTATTATTGAGGAAGGCCTTCCGGTAGCGCAGTTTTGGGACATATTGGTGGCCATTAAATTTGCCTGTGAAAAGGCCGGGGTACACGTGGTAACAGGAGACACCAAAGTGGTTGAAAAAGGCAAAGGGGACAAAATTTTCATCAATACGGCCGGCATAGGTACGGTGCACCCCAAGGCGGACATCAGCACCAAAAACATACGCAAAGGGGACAAAATCATTGTAAGTGCCCCAATAGCAACCCACGGCATGGCCATCATGTCCGTAAGGGAAGGGCTGGAGTTTGATTCCGAAATAACGAGCGACACCACCAACCTCAACCATACCATCCTATCGCTTATAGCCCATTTTGGCAGGGACATCCATTTGCTGACCGACCCAACACGTGGTGGTGTGGCCACGGTCTTGAAGGAGATAGCACAATCCGCAGGGTTGGGCATTGAGATAGTACAGCGTAACCTCCCCTTACATGATCAAGTGGCCAGCGCCTGTGAACTCTTGGGCCTAGATCCGCTGTACGTGGCCAATGAGGGCGTGTTTCTGGCCTTTGTGGATGACCAAAGTGCCCAAGCCGTACTCCAGAAATTACAACAGGATCCCAACGGTGGGCAAGCGCGCATCATAGGCAGCGTAGTGGAAGACCACCCAAAACAGGTCATTATGGAAAGTGCCATTGGCGGCAAACGTGTGATCAGTATGTTGCCCGGTGAACAACTGCCCCGAATCTGTTGATATGTTGGATCCAACCACCTTAGGGCCACATGTTGAAAATGCCTACGAATTCAAAGGCTCCAAAGCATATCCTTTTTTGGCCCCACGGGGGATATGTACCGCCAATGGCCGCTTATTTGTGTCCGATACGGGCCGAAATAGGGTGTTCATTTGGCACACCCTCCCCATATCAGAATACCAAGAGCCCGATGTTGTCCTTGGGCAGACCGAAATATCCGAAACGGGCCGAAATTCCGGTGGTTCGGTTTCCGGAAGTACATTACAGTACCCCTCAGGCATTTGGAGCAATGGGCTAAAGTTGATCGTGTCCGATGCCTGGAACCATAGAGTACTGATTTGGCATACCCTGCCCACCAAAAATGGGCAACCTGCCGATGTGGTCTTGGGCCAGCCTAATTTTTTCTCCAATGATCCCAATGTAACGGGCATAGGCGCCGCTCCCACGGCCCATACCCTGAATTGGCCCTATGGCGTGTATTCAGACGGCACTTCCCTGTGGATTGCCGATACGGGAAATAGGCGGATACTCTATTATAAAAATATCCCCACTGGCCATTTTACGCCAGCGGATGGTGTAATTGGTAAGCCCGATTTCAAATCTAGGGACTATGAAAATAAGGAACCTATTTGGCCTTATGCGGTAAAGATCAGTAAGGATGGCGCCTTGATTGTGGCAGATACCCAATTTTATCGTAATCTTGTATGGCATAATCATCAGGATGCCCTACATAGGGAGGCCCATACCATCATAGGCCAACGTCATTTTGAGGACTGTGGCCAAAACCAATTTGGACTTTCCCCAAGTGAAAATACCCTGAATTGGACCTATGATGCCCATTTCTATAAAGATGGAGTTTTAGTGAACGATACCGGCAACAGCCGTATCCTGTGGTTTGATCAAATCCCTACCTCCAACAATATGTCCGCCACGGCCGTTATTGGTAAAAAGGACTTTAGAACGGGCAGTGAAAACAAAGATACCTTAATGGGCACCACCAGTTCCTTATATTGGCCTTTTTCCATAACCACATATGGCAACAAACTTCTCATAGCCGATACGGGCAACCATAGGATCGTTATTACGGACCTTAAAATCTAAAGGCTCAGATAGAGCCAGTAGATGCCTATGAAAATGGCGAAGAACCCACCAGAAAGACGAATGATGTTGTATAAGGTATTGTGTTTGCCGGCCTTGGAATATTGGGAAACCGCTCCAAGCAATGCCGTATAAAGGGCCATGGCGAGTACGGTTCCAAAGCCAAATCCAAATATATATTGAAGTCCATCCACTTGGTTTTCAAAACCAAGAACGGGCAGCAACAGTATAAAATGTGCTATTCCAGCAAGGCCATGCAGAACGCCTATCCCAAAGGAGGTCCAACGATCCTGCTTCACTTTAGGGTGATGACCCTGGCCATGTTCCAAAGCTTTGGGCAAGTAAGGCTCATCTTGAAGGCCTTGGATAGGTTCATGGTTCTTACCCTTACGGAAAATCTGGAACAGCGCCCATAGACCCACAGCGATCAATACGGCGCCAACCAATTGTTCACTATGTTCCGATATGCTTTCCAACGGAAGGTATTCCTTGAACAAAAGAAAGAGCAAGCCGATCAACAACATGCCCATTAAATGTCCAAAACCCCACAACAAGCCTATTTTCCAAACCTTGCGCTTGGCCTCTATCGCCAAAGGGGTAACCGCGGCCAAATGGTCCGGTCCGGAAACTACGTGTAGCATGGCCGCTAAAATACCTGCAATAAGAGGAAATTCCATAGTGCTTTTAAAAAGGGAAAATAAGGAATATGTGCTTAACTACCACCAAAGGAAGTTGAATTTTATACGGAAAGCCCCGTACATTGGTTCCAACGTTTTAACGGGTACTAGCACTTTGATTGCCATTTTGATGAGGCCCAATATAATCCTTTTAACGAACATGGACATTGATTTGATTTCAATGCCATAACCAGTTGGGGGTGACGCCACCTCTACATAAATAAATCCACAAGAGACCAGTACGTAAGGGCTTCCTTATGTTTACGCAAACAAACCGATTGAGTCCTCGCTTTTTTGATGCATTTTGGGTCAAGTAAAGAGGCCCCAATGGTATGGGCGGTTTCCATAACGATAAGCCCCTTGATGGGGTAGTTGCCCGTGCTTTTTTGCACTATGGACAAAAACCTTCATACACTTTTTGCGCCTCCCACCAATACACAATAGTCATGGTGCCGTGGGATGCCAATGGCCCTTGTACCATTTACGTTATTAAAGGCTCAGGTCCCCGGCCAGCTGTTTGAGGACAATTTCAGACAGTTTTGCCTGGAACATGGCGTTGCTGAGACGTACTTGGGCATTGATGAAATTCAGTTGGGCCGTTCTAAATTCCAAGGCCGGGATGGTGCCGATCTTAAACTTTTCAACAGTTATGGCCAAGTTTTCTTTGGCAATGGTCTCATTTTTGGCCTCCAGGTCTATAAGGCTCACATTGGTCATATAGGTTTGGTAGGTAGTATCCAAAAGCGCCATGAGGCCCAATTTCTGCTCTGCGATGGCCACTTGGGCATTGGTGACCTCCAGTTCGCCCATTTTTTCGTTCCTTCTTTGGTTAAAACCATCAAAAAGATTGAGGGTGGCCCCAAAGCCATAAGTAAACCCTCTAAAATTACTGCTTGTGATAAAGCCCAGGGTAGATTGGGTCTCCCCCAAATTATAGCCAGTGGACGCACTTATAGTGGGGTATCTTGCCGCTTTGATCTGTTTCAGTTGCAGTTCCTCTATCCTTTTGTTGATCTGTATGGCCAACAATTGCGGATTTTCATGGATAACGGATGTTTCCAGTTCAGGAAGCAAAAGGCCGGTATCCACGATGATTTCCTGCGCCACCACAAAATCTGCTTCCAAATCACGGGCCATGAGTTGGTTCAACCGTATTTTGGTATTGGCATATAGTTCTTTTTGCCGCAGCATCAGTGTCTGGTCCGTGTTCAAGTCCACCTCGGCATTCAATACTTCCAATTTGGATGCCTTGCCAATGGTAAACCTATTTTGGGCCAGCTCTACCCGTTGTTTGGAAATACGTATGGTGCTGTCCAAGGCAGCCAACTGCTGTTGTTGCTGTACAAGGTCATAATAGGTGATCATGACATCGCCCACGGTGGTCAAAATGACCTGTTTAAGCTCGGCTTCTCCCAATTTTTTGTTTTCCTTGAGCTCTTCCAGATTGGCGAACATCCGAAGGCCGTCAAAGAGGGTCCAATCCAGGGCCGCCCCATAATTGAAACTGTTGTTGATTGCATTGTTCCTTTCCTGCGTGGTGCCGTCTATCCGGGTCTGCGCTAAAAAAATGCGGCTGTTATTGTCCACCACCCTTGCCTGTACACTAGGTAACATTCCCGCTAGCCCGGGACTAGCGCCATATTCATCTATCTTTAGCGCGTTGGAGGCGGTGATGATCTGGTAATTGTTCTCCAAAGCCACCTTTACCGTTTCCTCTACGGTAATAAGATCTTGGCAAAACCCCATGGATAGCGCTGCAAAATAAAATAAGAATACAAGGAACTGGGGGTGCTTCATGCTCAATAACTTTCCAAAACTTTAAATTCGGGTCGGTCTACCTTTTCCTTGGACCACATGTAATAAAGCGCTGGGATCACAAATAGGGTCAGTACTAAGGAAAAGAGCGTTCCGCCAATAATCACAACACCCATACCGATTCTGCTGGTAGAGGCCGCGCCCAGCGAAAGGGCAATGGGCAAAGCCCCCAAGGCAATGGTAAGGCTGGTCATTAAAATGGGTCGCAACCGGGACTCAGAAGCCTTTAATATGGCCTTGGCCTTTGGCATGCCCTCATCCCTTAACTGGTTGGCAAATTCTACGATAAGTATCCCATTTTTTGTAACGAGCCCTATGAGCATTATAGTACCGATCTGGCTGAAGATGTTCCAGGTCTGTCCAAACAACCATAGCGAGAATAGGGCACCCGCCACGGCCATGGGCACAGTGAGAATAATGATGACAGGGTCTATAAAACTTTCAAATTGTGCCGCCAAGATGAGAAAGATGAGCAAAAGGGCCAGGCCAAAAGCAAATAAGGTATTGGAACTGCTCTCCACAAAGTCCCTAGATTCCCCACCAAGATCCGTGGTAAAGGTATCATCCAACACCCGCTCCTTTATGGACTCCATGGCATCAATGCCATCTTTGATGGTCTTTCCTTCAGCAAGATTGGCAGAGACCGTGGCCGCCATATACCGGTTGTTGTGAAATAGCTGCGGCGGACTACTGTGTTCTGAGGTCTCCACCAGATTGTCCAATTGAATGAGCAGGCCATCTTTGTTCTTAACGAAAATGGACGTCAGATCCACAGGGGCATCCCTGTCCTCCTTATCAAATTGGCCTATGACCTGGTACTGCTTGCCGTTCATTAAAAAATACCCAAAGCGCTGGCCGCTCAAGGACAACTGCAATGTTTGGGCCACATCAAGGACGGAAACCCCCAAGCTTTCCGCTTTTTCACGGTTTATGTTCACATAGATTTCCGGCTTGTCAAACTT
>CAKZLG010000008.1 GCA_937125035.1 uncultured Maribacter sp.
AGCAAGTAGCCCAGGGCCACTGCCACGGCAATATAAACACCTATTTGCTGTACTATATCCATACTATTTTAAAAGTTGATAGGCCACTAACGATATAATATAGGCAAAAAGACTCATAAATACCAATTGACCGGCAGGCCATTTCCAGGAATTGGTCTCTCTTTTGACGACGGCCAAGGTGCTCATGCACTGCATGGCAAAGGCATAGAACAACAAAAGCGATATGCCCGAAGCCAGATTGAACAACGGTTTTTTCGTTACTGGGTTCACTTCTGCGGCCATCCTGTTTTTTATGGTCTCCTCCTCGTCGTTCCCCACACTGTAAATGGTGGCCAGGGTGCCCACAAAAACCTCGCGGGCCGCAAAAGAGGTGATCACGGCAATGCCAATTTTCCAATCATAGCCCAAGGGGCGCACCACCGGTTCTATGGCCTTGCCCATATAGCCAATGTAGGAATGCTCCAATTTATAGCTGCTTATTTCTTGGTTCAGCGCTTTTTCCTCTAAGGTCTTTCTTTGTGCTGTAATGGAATCCTGGGGCACTGGGGCAGCCGTATTGGCGGTGTATTCTTCCAGCTTATTCTCAATGTAGGTCTGGCTGAAGTTATTGAAGCCCTGGGCCTGGATGCGTTGGGCCACGATGGTCTCGGCATTCTGAAATTCATTGGAATACCCGTTACTGCCCAAGAACCATAGAATGATGGAAATGGCCAGAATGATCTTACCGGCCCCAAAAACGAAACTTTTGGTCTTTTCCAAAACGGTGTAGGCCACGTTCTTTATCAAGGGCAATTTATAATTGGGCATTTCCACCACAAAGAAAGACCTGCTTTTAATGTTGAGGATCCTATTGAGGACCATGGCGGACAAAATGGCCGCGGCAAAGCCCAAAAGATACAGCATCATTAAAGTGAGCGCCTTAAAGCTCAATCCCAGAAAACTACCCTCTGGGATGACCAGGGCAATGATGATCAAGTACACGGGCAACCTGGCGGAGCACGTGGTAAATGGGGTTACCAAAATGGTGATCAAACGTTCTTTCCAGCTTTCTATGGTCCGGGTGGCCATGACCGCCGGTATGGCACAGGCCGTACCCGAGATGAGGGGTACCACACTTTTACCGCTAAGGCCAAAGGGCCGCATGATACGGTCCATTAAGAAGACGACACGGCTCATATAACCGGTCTCTTCCAAAAGGGAGATGAAGAGGAACAAGAAGGCGATCTGTGGAATAAAGATGACAATGCCCCCAATACCGGCCAGGATGCCCTCTGCAATAAGGTTGGTAAAGGCACCTTCTGGCAAGGTGTCCTTCACCCATTCCGTAGCGTTGGCAAAGAATCCGTCAATAAGGTCCATTGGGTACTCGCTCCAACCGTAAATGGCCTGGAAGATGGTGAGCAGGATCACAAAGAAAATGAGGTACCCAAAGAATTTGTGCGTCAGCACCTTGTCTAACGTGGCCCTGAAACCTTTGGCCGCATTGATATCCACTTTTAGGGTTTCCTTGAGGATGCCGTTTATGAACTGGTAGCGCAGAATGGTCTCTTTCTGTTGCAGGCGTTTAAGTTCAGATTTGGTTTTTGTGGCAAAGGGCGAGGTGTCCTTGGTCCATGTTTTCTCTATGGGCATAAAGTTCACGTCCTGCGTGATCACCAACCACAGCTTGTACAGGTCCTCTTTGGGAAAGGTATGCTTTAACCGTTCAAAGTAGGCAAGGTCAATGACGGCCGTGTCCATATTGGGCTTTTTGCTCAAGGTACCATAGTTGGCGATCAGTTCCTTAAGATGGTCTATGCCCACCCCTTTTCTTGTGCTTATCAAGGCTATTTTGGTATCCAGCCGCTGCTCCAACAGGTCAATATCAAGGCTTATGCCCTTGCGGGACATCCGATCGGCCATGTTGATTACCAAAATGGTGGGGATCCTTAGGTCTTTGATCTGTGTAAAGAGCAGTAGGTTTCGCTTAAGGTTCTCCACATCGGCAATGACCACGGCCACGTCTGGGTGGTCCTTATCGTTTTTGTTGAGGAGAAGTTCCACGGCCACGCTCTCGTCCAAAGAAGTGGTATTGAGGCTATATGTGCCGGGCAGGTCTAAAATGTGGGCCTTTACGCCCCGGGGCAGCTTACAGATGCCCTCTTTTTTTTCTACGGTGATGCCGGGATAGTTACCTACTTTTTGGTTGAGGCCGGTAAGTTGGTTGAAGACCGAGGTCTTTCCTGTGTTGGGGTTGCCGATCAAGGCCACATTGATCTGCTTGCTCATAGGTTTTGTCCTTCATCCACAAGGTCTAGGGCGATCTGCAGGGCCATGGTGCGCCTAATGGCTATGTGGGAGCCGTTTACATTGATGTATATGGGGTCTCTGAACGGGGCCACTTGCACAAGCTCTATCTCATTGCCGGGCAAACAGCCCAGTTCCAATAGTTTTATGGGAATCAAATCTTCAGAGAATTCTTTGATGATTCCCTTTTGGCCTCGCTTTAAATGTGCTACGGTAACCTCCAATTTTTATTTAGATTCATTTTAAGTAAAGGCAAATGTAACTGAAAAATATCGGTTGGCAAAAAAATGGAATTCCATTTTTTCCGTGACGGTGTGTTTGGGGGTTATTTCAGATAGGAGGCCTTTAGAACGGCAAGGTCTTCCATGAGTTTTTCCATGTCCTCGGTCTTGGTGCCGTCATAGAATCCGCGGATTCTCTTTTCTTTGTCCACCAAGATGAAGTTCTCTGTATGGATCATGTCGTAGGGGCCGCCATCACCGTCTGTCTTTACGGCCAAGTAGGATTTTCTGGCCAGTTCATAGATTTCCTTTTTAGGGCCGGTGACGAGGTTCCATTTGTGGTCCATGACCCCTTTTTCCAAGGCGTACTTTTTCAGTTGGGCCACAGAATCCAATTCCGGCGTTACGGAGTGGGATAACAATAGTACGTCACGGTCATCCTTGATCTGCTCTTGTATACCGGCCATATTGGTGGTCATGATGGGGCAAATGGTAGGGCAGGTGGTGAAGAAGAAATCGGCAATATAGATTTTGTCCCTATAATCCTCTTGGGTCACCTTTTTGCCATTTTGGTTGGTCAGGGAAAAAGGGGCAATGGTATGGTACTTGCGTACATGCTGTATGTCCTGGGCCACCAGTTCTGCATTGACCATGGCGGGCGAATACACCGGTAATTTTTTTTGGGGCTGCAGGGCATTGTAGAACAGGTATACGATGATTGTGGAAATGCCTAAAAGCACAATGCCGAAAAGCTTGAATTTCTTGAAAAAGGACAGCATCTCTTTTTTCTACAAAGGTAGCCCAGGCGTGCAAGCTTATCAAGAGTGGCGGCCGGTATTCCTTATAAATTATTCTTAAAAAGGCTAGCCCCTTACACTCTTTCTTTTTTAAGCGGTTGTAAAAATGTACTTTTGTCCGATTTTTAATATGTAGCGACTGCCCATGGATCCCATACTGATCAAAACCATACAATTTTTTCTAAGCCTTTCCCTCTTGATCGTCCTGCATGAATTGGGGCATTTCATTCCTGCCAAACTGTTCAAGACGCGGGTGGAGAAATTCTATCTTTTTTTTGATGTGAAGTTCTCCCTGTTCAAAAAGAAAATAGGGGATACGGTCTATGGCATAGGTTGGTTGCCTTTGGGCGGCTATGTGAAGATCAGCGGTATGATCGATGAGAGCATGGATACCGAGGCCATGAAGGAGGAGCCCAAACCATGGGAGTTTAGAAGCAAGCCGGCCTGGCAGCGCCTCATCATTATGTTGGGCGGGGTCACCGTGAATTTTGTGCTGGCGGTCATCATCTATATTGGCATGGCATGGAGCTATGGGGATGAATACATACCTGCAGACAGCTTACGGGACGGTTTCTGGGTAACGGAAAAGACCATAGGGGATAAGTTGGGTGTACAGACGGGAGACCTCATTGTGGCCATAGATGGGGAAAAGGTGGAAAAGTTCAGTTCCCTGCCCATAGAGATCATCAATGGAAATACGATGACCATTCAAAGGGATGGCCGCACATTTGATCAAGAAATACCTGTTGATTTCATTGCCACCCTGTTAGAGGATGAGGATAAAATACGATTTCTGACATTAAGGACTCCGTTTTTTGTGAACGAGGTTTCCAAAGATTCGCCCAATAAGGATCTGGGACTTCAAAAAGGGGACCAGTTGGTGGCCATTAATGGTCAACCAGTGGAGTACCAAGACCAGATCAAACCCATATTGGACGAAAACAGTGGTAAGGAAATTGAACTGACTTTGCTAAGGGATGGTGCTACCATGACCAAGGAGGCCCAAGTAACGCCAGAGGGTAAATTGGGGGTCATGCTCGGCTTAACCTTTGACGAGTATGTGGAGAAAGGATACTTTGACATTGAGAAAATACAGTATTCCTTTTTGCAGTCCATCCCTGCGGGCATAGACAAAGGGGTAAGTACCCTTTCCGGATATGTGAAGCAGATGAAGAAGATATTCAACCCGGAAACCGGTGCATACAAAGGGGTAGGGGGCTTTGCTGCCATAGGCGGCCTTTTTCCCAATGATTGGAACTGGCCCGCGTTCTGGAGCGCCACGGCCTTTATCAGCATTATATTGGCTTTTATGAACATCCTGCCCATCCCGGCCTTGGACGGTGGCCATGTCATGTTCTTGATGTATGAGATCATCTCTGGCAGAAAACCCAGCGACAAGTTTTTGGAATACGCACAGATGGTGGGTTTTTTCCTATTGATCGCCCTCCTGTTGTTTGCCAATGGCAACGATCTTTACAAATGGTTGTTTAAGTAGAAAAAGCCCTGTTTTTTGTTTGGGGAATTTAAAGAAACAATTATATTTGCACCCGCTTTAAGAGATTAAAGCGGACAATTTTCCTCCTTACCTGCCTGCCGGCAGGCAGGGCTCAGAACTGAGCTTAAGCGCATAACCGGCAACAGGGTATTGAGTTTAGGTCAAACAAAGACCCTAAAATAAGACATATTCCTCCTTAGCTCAGTTGGTTAGAGCATCTGACTGTTAATCAGAGGGTCCTTGGTTCGAGCCCAAGAGGGGGAGCAAAAAAGAGAAAAACCTTGTCGAAAATGGCAAGGTTTTTTTATGGGGAAAAGTTTGTGGGCGAGAAGCCTGCCCTGAGCGTAGTCGAAGGGAGCCCAAGAGGGGGAGCATAACAAAGAAGAAACCTTGTCCAAAAACGACAGGGTTTTTTTGTGCCCAAAGTTTTCTGGGCGAGAAGCCTGTGCCGAGCGCAGACGAGGTAAGCCCAAGCCTGTACTGAGCGTAGTCGAAGTAAGGGGGAGCATAACAAAGGAGAAGCCTTGTCCGAAAACGACAGGGTTTTTTTGTATCCGAAACTTTCTGGGCGGAAAATCTGGTCTGAGCATTTCAACCTTCCTCAAGAAAAACGCTTGCCACATAAAAGTGTGCGGGATCTTTCCCATTTCTTATTTGGGGATGGGGGTCAAGGCAAACTCGCCCTTCATCATTTTTATGACATTGATCAAGGATCGAGTGGTGTGGTAGTTTACCTTCCAATTTTGGGCTTTGGCCCTTTTTTCCGCTTCCGGACTGGTGTCCAGCCCTGCAGCATACCATCCGCCATTGGTATGGTCAATGAGATAGGTATGTATATAGCGCCACTGTTTCTCGAACAAATCGTAATAGCCAGGCTCATCCGGGTATAATTTAGAGAGCAACAGGAGGGTATTGAGGCATTCCGCTTGTGTCCACCATACCTTCCGGGAATCTTCTATGGTCCTTTTGGTATCATCCCAATAGTAACCGCCTTCGTAGAAGCCTCCGGTTGATGCATCCCAGCCCCAATCCAGCGCATGGTCCACCATCTTTTTCGCCTTCACCAAGGTCACGGAATCGTGCTCCCTGCCCAGTGCATGAGAGGCCTCCATAAGTAAAAAAGCGGTCTCCACATCATGACCAAAGGAGACGTGGTCCAAGAAAAAATTTTCCTTACGGGCAGCTGCTGTTGAATCCCGGTAGGACACGGGGGTCCAATCCCTTTCCAGATGTAGGGTCAAGTATCCTTTTTCTGTGGTTATGGTATCTCTTATCAGCACCAGAAGTTCCGATAGGCGTTCCTTTACCAAGGCATGCGGCCATACCTCATAAAGGGCGGTAAAACTCTCCATGAGATGAATGGATGAATTTTGGTCTTTCCAGTCCTTACGTATAAAATTCTCGTGGTTGCTGTCGGTTTCCGTGACGGTCAACATCCATGACCCATCCATTTGCAATACATCAAAATAACCGCCATATTCGGGATCACGGGCATGTTCCTCCAGCCATAAAAACCCCTTTTTCGCCAGATGTAATGCTGCGGTATCTTTAGAGGCCTTATAATAGGTGGCCAGGCCGTAGATGGCGAAAGCATTTCCATAGGCACTTTTCCCCGTGGAGCGCACTTTTAAGGAATCAGCCTTCCTTACCAACAGGGTGTGGAACCCCCCGTTTATTGAATCCCACATATGGTCCTTTAAAAAGTGGAAACCATGTGTTGCGATACGCAGGTAATTGGGGTCATTGTGGTATAATGCCAAGGTAGAGGTGGTCCAAACATGCCGTGCTTGGCTCACCAGCATTTTGTGCTGTGGACCCACTTTTTGCCATTCATGATCAAAATCTGACCAAAAACCACCATGGGCACTGTCAATCGTCTTTGGGTACCAAACCTTGGCCAAGGTATCTAAGGCGGTCTCCAATTGAGAAAGCAGCACATTTTTTTGGTCTTTTTTTTTGGACGGCCCGCTACAGCCCATAAAGAGGATTACAAGAAATGAAAGCAGGGCTAAGGTGGGTTTCATGATGGTTGTTTTTCGGTTCGTAAAAGCTACTAAAAATCTTTCTTGTAGCGGTATGACAAAACGTAAATTACCGTGACCTTGATCGCTATCTTAAAATGGGTTCATGTTCCGGCAGCTCTAACAACATTGCAGTAACGCCAAGTGATGCATTGCCCCGGGCAAATTGAAGGGGCATCAAAATTCAATGGGCCACTGCATGGGCATTTGTTTTTGTCTCGAAGAATCGTTGCGGTTTGCAGAAATGCCGTTTTCCTTTTTATGGATGACCCTAGTAGGGCTCATTAAGTCCATAAACCAACTGCTCCGCAAACCCTCTCATGGACTGGGCCTTACTCGTAAAACCGACTGTAATCCTTTCTGCCACGCTCATTGAACCTAGAGATATCAAACGTTAGAAACAGTTCTAGGGCATTGGGCAGAAAGAGCCGCGCCTCATTGCCAAAGGGTACCCTGTAGTTCAACCCAAATTCAAAATTCTCTAACGTAATACTGGTGGCAAAACCCAGCTCCGTAAAG
>CAKZLG010000009.1 GCA_937125035.1 uncultured Maribacter sp.
ACATTGGAGAAGTTTTGTACAAACTCCGATAAACAGGTTTAGGGCTAACAGACTGATCAAGAATCCCTATACGAGTAGGGCCCGCTTTTACAATCTAAACTCACCCTTTTTAAACAAATTAGTGTTGAGTTCGTCAAAAGGTATTACCAATGTGGGCAGTAACTTTAGTTATTTTAAAGAACGTATTATTTTAAAGATAGCTTGGCACTCACCAAATTTTCCAAGGTTTTTAGGCGCTCCTGCGCTTCTTTGGTACCTTGGGACTGCTCAATGCCCCGTTGCTCTATTTTAGAGGCAAACTGCAGGGCGCACATGGCCAATACATCTTGTTTGTCCCTAACGGCATAGTTCTGCTCAAACTTCTTTGCCAACTGATTGATGTTGGTGGCCGCTTTGCGCAACCCCTCCTCCTGTTCTGGGTCTATCGTTAAAGGATATACCCGATCGGCAATGGAAAGCTTGATTTTGAGCTTTTCTGACATTTGGTTACAAACATTACTCCGCGAGCTGGGCAATACAATAATCCAACTCCCTAATCAATGTATTTATCTTAAGTTTTGCTTCAGTTTTATCTTCATTACTGCCAAGCATTGAATTTGCCAGTTTAAGAGCGTTGTATTTCTCTTCCCATTCAGAAACGGTCTGTGTCACCTGTACCTGATTGTTTCTGAGAACATTCACCTCGTTTTCCAATTCTTGGTTGGCTTCTTGCAGCAACTCCAACTTTGAGAGCAACTTGCCTACCTTATTTTCCAAAGAATCAACAATGTGGATCAATTCTCCCATGCACAAATATCAATGCGATTTACACAAAGTTAACATTAGTCCTTAGACTTGCCAATTCTTTTTTCAATTATTATAGGCCACCTTCCCGGCCTACAACAAAACAGGGCACTTGGCAAAAGCTTTTTTATTTAACCCGCATGGGTTTTCAACAATTAAGGCGGTTTAAGTATTTTCGTAACATCAAAAGGGACCATGAAGAAAACGTTTAGCTTAATTTTAGTACTGTCTTTACAACTAGTCAACGGCCAAGAGCCTTACCCCCAAGACACGTTTGGATCTCCATTGGAGATTCCGCTGATCTTGGCAGGTACTTTCGGGGAGCTTCGAAGCAACCATTTTCACGCGGGTATCGATATAAAGACGCAACAACGGGAAGGGCTGCCGGTATTGGCCATTGGCAACGGAACCGTTACCCGTATCAAAGTGGCCCACTGGGGCTATGGCAAGGTACTCTATGTGGCCCACCCCAATGGCCACACCTCTGTCTATGGTCATTTACAAAAGTTTTCCCCTACCATAGAAGCCTACGTTAAAAAAAGGCAATATGAAAAAAAGTCGTATGAAATAGAGCTGTTCCCAGATTTTGGCGAATTAGAGGTAGATAAAGGCGAGCTCATTGCCTACGGTGGCAATACCGGGGGCTCCTCCGGTCCGCACCTGCATTTTGAAATTAGGAGCAGTATCTCTGAAATGCCCACCAACCCCTTGCTATATGGCTATGATGTGGCAGACGCCACCAACCCTACTTTAGAAAAGCTCTACCTCTATCCGCTTTCCGAAAAAGGGCATGTCAACCAAAGCGATGGAAAAATTGCCCTGGCACTGAGAAGACAGGCAGATGGCACCTACCTATCGGATAAAGTAACCGCCTTGGGCGATATAGGCGTCGGCTTTGTGGGGTATGACCGGCAAGATATGGCCGCCAATAAAAATGGGGTGTACGCTGTTGATCTTACCGTGAACGGAGAAACCTATGCGTCCTTTGACTTTGAAAAATTTTCTTTTGGTGAGACGCGTTACATCAACACCTTAATTGATTATGATCATTATGCCTCCTACCGCCAACGCATATTGAAATGTTTCAAATCCCCCGGAAATTATTTGAGCATCTATAATGAGCTCAAGAACAATGGCCGTATAGCCATCAAGAACGGACTTTCGTATACCCTTCGGCTCCATATTTCTGATGTAGCCGGGAACAAGGTAGAGGTGACCATCCCCGTTGAGGGTAAGGATGCCACGGTAAAAGCACCCCGTAAAGAGCAGATCACCGATAATTACATCATTGCCAAAAAGCCCAATAATTTTGACTTGGGCGGCGCAAAGGTCTATTTTCCGGAGAATACCTTCTATGAGGATTTTTATATTGATTTGGAAAAAGGGGCGGATACCGTAAAGATCCACGAGAACCGGGTGCCGGCACATCGTAACTTCACCATTACCTTTGACACTGCGTCGTATTCCAGCGAGGAGCAGCAACACCTGTTCATAGCGCGCTTGGATGCACGTGGAACCCCCAATTACAATAGTACCTATAAACGCGGTAGTGTCTTTACCACCAGAACCCGCAACTTGGGTACCTATACGTTGGCCAAGGATACGGTGGCCCCGTCCATACGCACCAAAAACTTCAAGGACAAACAGTGGCTCAACAATTACCGGTACCTCAGTGTGTACATTGCGGACGATCTAAGCGGGATCAACACCTATTCCGCCACCTTGAACGGTGAATGGATTTTGATGGAGTACGAACCCAAAAGAAATACACTGACCTATAATTTTGATGATAAGATCCTAGATAAAAAGCAATGTATACTTGAAGTTACCGTTACTGATAATGTGGGCAATACAAATACATTGAAGACCACTTTTTATAGAAACTGACCGTATTGGGATACGTTAGGGTATTTCTCTTTTTTTTGGTGCTTATGCCTGTTTGGGCCATGGCACAGACCGCGACCATAACGGGCATTGTTCTGGACGAGGCCAGAAGGCCATTGCCCAACGTGAATATATCCGCAGGCCAGAGGGGCACCAGTACCAATGCCGATGGTTTTTACGTACTGGCCATTACCCCTGAGCGAAAGAACACCATAGTGTTCACCCACGTGGGCCACAAAGACGTCATCTTGAAGAACTTGGTCCTGAACACCCATGAGACCTACACCTTCAACCCTGTACTCACCACTGAGAACCTCCAAATGGATGAGGTCTTCGTGTCCCCGCAAGGGCAAAAAACGGTTTCTGGCATACAGAATTTATCCACTGAGACCATTAAGAATATTCCTGGGGCCAACGCTGGGGTAGAGAACATCCTCCAGTTATTGCCCGGTGTTTCCTCTAATAACGAGCTGAGCACCCAGTACGCCGTAAGGGGCGGCAACTACGACGAAAACCTGGTCTACGTGAATGATATTGAGGTGTACCGGCCGTTTTTGATCCGGTCTGCCCAACAGGAGGGCCTAAGTTTTGTGAACAGTGCCATGGTGAGCAATGTGGCCTTTTCTGCGGGAGGTTTCCAGGCCAAGTACGGAGACCGGCTGTCCTCTGTATTGGATGTTACTTATAAGACACCCACCGCATTCGCCGTTCAGGCGGAACTGGGCCTTTTGGGTGCCAATGCCACCGTAGAGCACCTATCCAAGAACAAAAAGTTGAGCGGTATCATTGGTGGTAGGTATCGCAACAATGCCCTGTTGGTGAACAGCCAACAGACCAACTCCAACTTCAGGCCTTCCTTTACAGACGTACAAAGCTTCCTTACCTACCGGGCAAACGACCGTTTTCTCCTTCAGTTCTTGGGGAACCTCTCCTTGAACAACTACCGGAACGAACCCCTGAACAGACAGACCAATTTTGGAACTTTGGATGACCCCAGGGCCCTACTGGTGGCTTATGAGGGAAGGGAGAACAACAGATATGCTACGGCCTTAGGTGCTGTTAAGGCTACGCTGTCAGCAGGGAACAACACCACCCTTAAGTTCATATCCTCCGTGTACCATACCACAGAGGAGGAATACTCAGATGTCATTGCCTCTTATGCCCTTGGGCAGGTGAACACCAATTTGGCCGATGAGGATTTTGGGGGCGTAACCTCGGCCATTGGCATTGGCTCCCAGCGCAATAGGGCCAGAAATGACTTGGATGCCTTGATTGTGAATATAGCGCATAGGGGCAGCCATTCCTTGGACAAAACCTTGTTGGAATGGGGCTTGAAATATACCCATGAAGATATCAGGGACCAACTACGCGAATCAGAATTCATAGATTCCGCAGGGGTGTCCATTAGGCCCCCCGGACCGGAATTCGGCAATAACCAACCCGAAGATCCCTTTGTTGCGCCATTGGTTCCTTTTACAGGCATACGGGCCAGGAATTTCGTCTCAACCCACAGAGTATCAGGATTTGTACAAATGGGGACCCAAGAGCAATGGGGCCAGACCAATGTATACTATAATTTAGGGATAAGGGCACACCATTGGCGCATTCTTGCTGAGGGCATGGAAGGCACTTCGCAGACGGTGCTGAGTCCCAGAGCACAGTTTGCCCTGAAGCCCAACTGGAAAAAGGACATGCTTTTCAGGGCCTCGGCAGGGTGGTACCACCAGCCGCCTTTTTACAGGGAACTGCGTGACCCAACAGGTATGATAAACCCTGCCGTGAAGGCCCAGCGTGCCATTCATTTCGTATTGGGCAATGAATATAGTTTTCTGCTGTGGGAACGGCCCTTTAACCTGATCAGCGAGGTGTACTATAAAGATTTAGATCGGGTGAATCCTTATACCCTAGAGGATGTGCGCATACGCTATGCCGCGAACAACAATACTGTGGCCTATGTGTACGGGGCAGAGGTAAGGCTCAACGGGGCCTTTGTTCCAGGAACGGAATCATGGGTTAGTTTGGGATTTCTGAGAACAGAGGAAAACCAAGATGGGCGTGGCTATATTCCCAGACCTACGGACCAACGCGTTAAACTGGGTGTTCTTTTTCAGGACTATATTCCCAATATACCGGATATTAAAATGTACCTGAACCTGGTTTACAATACCGGACTCCCCGGTGGGTCGCCCAACGATGCGGACCCTTATGTCTTTCAAAGCAGATTAAGGGACTACAAGCGGGCCGATTTGGGAATTTCCTATATTTTTGTGGATGCAAACCAACAAAAAGCAAATGGACAGCGGCAATCTGATGTAAAGCACCTCAGTTTTGGCTTTGAAATTTTCAATTTGTTCAATAACCAAAATGCGATTACCAACACATGGTTGCGGAATGTGGAAAGCAAAAATGAAATAGCAGTGCCCAACTTTTTGACCGCACGGGTATTTAATGTAAAGCTGCAGGTGCGGCTTTAAACCATTACAATGAAAAAAGCCATCCTATTGATAATTCTTTGTGCCAATGTCCTTTGGTCACAAAAGAACATTTATGAAAGTCCAAAATTCGATGAACTGAGCAGTGACCATCAAGTACTGGCCATTTTACCGTTTTTGACCAATTTGGAATTGAGGGAACAAAGCCCCAATGATGACATAAAAACCTTGGAAGAACATGAGGGTTATGCCGTGCAGGACGCGTTTGAGACCTATTTTTCCCAACGGAGGAAGAAAAAAAAGTTCCCGGTGGAGTTCCAGAACATTAAAGATACCCGGGCCATTTTAGCACAAAAGGGCATCGACTATAAGAACATGGATGTTTATACGATTAAGGAACTCTCTGAAATCCTAAAGGTAGACGGTATCATTTCTGGCACTTTAGACCTCAACATGCTCTTGTCCAAAGGGGTTCCCACGGAATTCAGTTTTGCAGATTACTTTACGGGGAATTCCAACTACGGCCGTATTGGGGTAAAGATAAGTGATGGCTACACCGGTAAATTACTTTGGAAGTACGAAAAGGAAATTGACAAAAAAGCGGGCAAGAACACCACCGATCTCATTGATAAAATGATGAAGTTGGCCATCCGAAAATTTCCGTACGAACGTGAGCGAAAGAAAAGCAGGAAGGATAGTACCAACTAGTCTAGTCTGCAATAAAATCTTTTAGAACACCCACAGCATATTCCACCTCCTCTTTGGTATTGTACTTAGAAAAGGAGAAGCGCAGGGAGGGCTTTTCCAGATCTTCCGGTGCCAAAATCTCGGAAAGGACATGGGACCCGGCGTCACTGCCCGATTGGCACGCACTGCCCTTAGAACAGGCAATGCCCTTCATATCCAAATGAAATAAAAGCATCAAAGCCTTTTGTTTATCCACAGGCAGACGCACGTTCACCAAGGTATAGGTGCTTCTTTCAAGGTCTCCGGAATGGCCGTTGAACCGGGCTTGGGGAATCTCTGTCCTTAAGCGCTCAATGAAATATTTCTTGAGGCCCGTTACGTAGTTCCGTTCCGTTTCCAGATGCTCATAGGCATTGGCAAAGGCCTCCTCCAGGCCCACAATGTTATGGAACGACTCGGTACCGGCCCTATGCCCGCGCTCCTGTGAACCTCCCGAAATGAGACACCCCATGCCCGAGTTCTTTCGTATGTAGGCAAACCCAACGCCTTTTGGACCATGGAACTTATGGGCGGCGGCGGCCAAAAAATCAACAGGTACGGCCTGTACATCCCATTCATAATGGCCAATGGACTGTACCGCATCTGAATGGAACAGGGCCTTATGCTCCTTTACCTTCCCGGCAATGGCAGCCATATCGATCATATTGCCGATCTCATTGTTCACGTGCATCAAGCTCACCAATTTTTTGGAATCGTCTTTTTGCAACAACGCTTCCAAATGGGCCATATCCGGATTTCCATGATCATCCAAATCAACATACCAAAGGGCAGCACGTCCTTTTTCGGCCAATGCCTGTGCTGTGTGCAAGACCGCATGGTGCTCAATTTTAGAGGTGATGATGGTGCGCACCCCAATATCATCAACAGCGCAGCGAAGAATCATATTGTCCGCTTCCGTACCTCCTGAAGTAAAAATGATCTCAGCGGGCTGGGCATTCATTCCTTTGGCTATGGTCTTTCTGGCACTTTCAATGGCGGTCTTGGCCGTCCTCCCAAAACTATGGGTGGAGGAAGGGTTGCCGTAAGTATCCAAAGCCTCCTGCATTTTGGAGATGACCCCTGATCGTAACTGCGTTGTCGCGGCACTGTCAAAATAGACCTTTCTCATAAATTTCAGCTAAAATGGCAAAAGGCAAAAATACTTCAATTATGGTTAATTTACACTTAATTGAAGGACCATAATGAACAAACTATCCAATTTTTCAATTAAATTTGGCCCATGACAAAGCGAATGTTTTTTGTTCTTTTTGGATTGATGATGTCCTGTGATGATGGCGACCTTCAGATAGAGACCATTGATTTTGACACCATACGAACCATAGAATCCTGCGCGGCGGTTTCCGCTACCTCAACCAATGTACTGTTCAAAATCAACCAAGACGAGGCGTTGATTTTGGAGCTCCCCAATGGTTTGCTGCGCAATGAGCCTACAACGGAAGCCTTGGTGAGCAATGTTCCGGCGAATTCACAAATAACTTATAGAATCTTTACAGACAATGTCTCCAAAGGATATTTTTGTGATCTTGTACCCCCTTTGGAGCCCATGGTAACCGAGGAAATTACGGCCGAAGGCGGGCAAATATTGGTCACGTCTGCCATCAATGCGGACACTACCGCTTATGAGCATACCATTAGACTTAGTGGTATTACCTTTCTTTTGGCCGATGGGAGTAGGATCACCGACCTGCAGATCAATGAATTTGGCACGGTGACCACAGCACTCTAGCCCTTCATTTATTTTGATAGATATACACCTCAGTGGCACCCAGCCCGTATTTTTGATAATCCGCATCATAATAGTCCAAGTTATCATATTTTCGGAAAAGGTAGCGCAGCTCCTCTTTGAGCACGCCTTCGCCCACTCCATGAATAAGGACCACTTTTTGTATTCTTTTCTCCATGGCGAACAGCAATTGCCGTTTGGCCGTTTCCAATTGTAGGTTCAGCATTTCATAGTTGCCCATGTGCTTCGTATTGGGAACCAATTGATGGATATGGAGATCAACTTCGATCTTGGGTTGGTTTCGCTCCTTGGCTTTAGGGGCCCTGCTCTTTTTGCGTTTCGGCGTTTCCTTTTCTTTCTTCACTTGGGCCACATCAAAAGAACTTACAGTAATGCCATCATCCATCTTTACCAACTCATCATCTTCAAAATCCATAGGAAACCCGTCCTTAGTGGACACGGTAATCTTGGTGCCGACTACGGCCACTACCGTGCCACTGATGACATCATCAATGGCGGCAACCCTGTCCCCTATTTCAAAAAGAGCCATTATTTTGTTTTGATTCCACAAAAATAATATTAATTTTCAGCATTAGGATTCACAAGTATGATAAGACGGCTCAGCTTATTGGCCCTTGTAGGGATGGAAGACCTTATGTTGCCCTGCTTCACCAAAAAACTCATAGGGGTAGACTGCCCCGGCTGTGGTATACAAAGATCTTTGGTGCATTTGGCCAAAGGCGAAATCCGTGATGCCCTGGCCATGTACCCGGCCCTGCTACCGCTCGTACTATTATTTTCCTTTATGCTGTTGGACCAGTTTTATACCATTAAATACGCCAGCAAGATCACCAGCGCACTCATGATTCTTAGCGTAGCTACCATTTTGACCAATTATATCCTTAAATTCATTTAAACAACATCTAAACAACCTATCAATTATGGAACAACAAAAATTACCGAATGTAACCATAGCCATTGTTTTGGGCATATTCTCCTATATATGCTGCTGTTTCAGCATGGGCCTAGGGGGCATTATCTTATCTGGTATTGCCTTATTTTTAGTAAGTAAAGACACCAAACTGTATAAGGAAAACCCAGAGCTCTATTCCAATTTCCAAACATTGAAGACAGCCAAAATCATTGCTATCATTGGTTTGGTTCTCGGTGCTATTTCCCTGTTTTGGGTAATTTACTCCATTGCATCCATGGGAGGTTGGGATGCATATTTGGAGCAGCAAAAAGAGCTTTATGAGCAGTTGGGCATTGAAATTCAATAATTGAACGTTATGCAACCCTTACCCGGCGCCAGTAACGCCCTGACCTTTGGTATTCTATCCATTTTGCTCACCTTGTTCTGTTGCGGTCCTTTTGGTGCCATCTTCAGTATCATTGGGCTGAGCAATGCCAAGAAAGCGGAACAGACCTATCAAACGGACCGGAACGCTTACACGGGGTACGAGAACGTAAAAACAGGCCGTATCCTCAGCTACATTGGGCTGGCCCTTGCCTTGATCCTATTGATCTTGAGCATCGTCTATTTTGGGGTCATTGGCGCCGTCATATACGCCGCGGCCGCAGAAGGGGGCTTTAATTGACCGGACCTAATCAAAAATAAGGCCCGATGTTTCCATCGGGCCTTATTTACTATTTCCCAAAATTGGAAAGTGTTCTTTTGATGATGTCCACACAATCCAGCAATTGTTCCCTGGTCATGACCAAGGGCGGTGCAAACCGTATGATGTTGCCATGGGTGGGCTTGGCCAACAGTCCATTTTCCTTCAAGGCCATACAGATATCCCAAGCTGTGGAACTATCCTCTGTATCATTGATAAGAATGGCATTTAAAAGTCCTTTCCCCCTGATACTGGAAACTAGGTCGCAACTCGGTATGAATTCATTCATTTCCTTTCTAAAGAGCTCTCCAAGGTCAAATGCATTTTGTGCCAGCTCTTCCTCTTTTACCACTTCCAATGCGGCCATGCCCACCGCTGCCGCAATGGGGTTGCCACCAAAGGTGCTCCCGTGATTACCAGGACGAATCACGTTCATAATAGCATCATTGGCCAAAACGGCAGAGACCGGATATGCCCCTCCGGACAGTGCCTTTCCAAGAATTAAAATATCAGGCTTGGTCTCCGGGGTGCCGCTGCAATGTTTGTCTTCACAAGAACAATTGCCGCAGGTGGCCAATAAACGACCCGTTCTGGCAATTCCGGTTTGTACTTCATCCGCAATAAAAAGAACGTTGTATTTTTCACAAAGTGCCTTTGCCTTGCTTAGATACCCTTCAGAAGGCACATAAACTCCGGCCTCCCCCTGTATGGGCTCCACCAAAAAACCAGCTATGTTGGAATTGGTCATAAGGGTTTCCTCCAGTGCTTGCAGGTCATCATACCCTATCTTGATAAATCCTTGCGTATAGGGCCCAAAATGCTTGCGGGCTACAACATCGTTGGAAAAGGATATGATCGTTGTGGTACGGCCATGAAAATTATTTTCACAGACCACGATCTGCGCTTCATTCTCCGGTATGCCTTTTTTCTCATAGGCCCATTTACGGCAGATTTTCAACGCTGTTTCGACCGCCTCCGCACCCGTATTCATGGGTAAGAGCTTATCAAAATGAAAGGTATCCGTGACATACTTTTCATAACGGCCCAACATATCATTGTAAAAGGCCCTAGAGGTCAAGGTAAGGGTTTTGGCCTGTTGGGTCATGGCATCCACTATTTTTGGGTGGCAATGGCCTTGGTTCACGGCCGAGTAGGCCGAAAGGAAATCATAGTATTTCTTTCCTTCCACATCCCAGACATGTACGCCGTCTCCCTTGCTGAGGACTACGGGAAGTGGGTGATAGTTGTGTGCTCCGTGTTTTTCCTCCAATGCAATAGCATCTTCAGAAGTGATGTTTTCTAAAACTGACATGGTAAAAAATTACGTTAAATAATACTTAGCAATTCCTTCTGTACCTTTATCCTTTCGAACCCCAATAGTCATCGGGAGAAAATTCAGCGTAGGAGAGAAATCATCC
>CAKZLG010000010.1 GCA_937125035.1 uncultured Maribacter sp.
AAAATCCAAAACGGCCGAGGCCGCGCTTTCCACAGTCATGGTATAGGGCAGGTTCATGCAAATAAAGGCCTTGTCAATGTTCTTTAGGGTACGCATTTCTGGAATATCCTCCGTATCCCCAGAAAAATAGATTCGTTGGCCGCCCATGGTCAGTACATAGCCATTGCCCCGGCCTTTTACATGAAAATCCTTGGCCTCTTCCCTGAGGTTGTACATGGGGATGGCCTCTATGTTGATTTCAAAGCGCTCTTTGGATTGTCCGTTTTCCAGGATATCCAATTGAGGGGTGAAGCTGTCCGGAATCTCTTCCGCCACGGCCGGGGGCACAATGATCTTGGCCGCCGAGGTATCTAGTCCTTGCAAGGTCTTTAGGTCAAAATGATCACCATGTATATCTGTGATCAAGATCAAATCCGGTGGGCCATAGGATGCATAGTTTTCCGCACCGCCAACCGGATCAATAAAAACTTGAAGCCCGTTCCACTGCAATAGCGCCGAGGCGTGCCCAATGGGAACTATGGTTACGTCATTAAGGCTGGCCAAGCTCATGCTGCTTTCTTCTGGGGGGGCGATCTCTGGCGTTTCAGCCGTGGTGTTTTTTTGGTCCTCCTTATTTGTTTCTTTGCAGGACAGGGTCATGAGGACCATAGTAATCAGTACCAAGTATTTCATTCGTTTCAAATTTTAGGGGTTATCACTGTCATGTTATACCTATTTTTCAAGGACATCTCCAATCTGGCCTCTTAAAGGTACGCATTACCGTTGGTTCAGCTAAACAATCCTTTAAAAGGTAGGTAGTTCAATTTGTTCTCAATGGGCGTCTTATCTATTGCGACACAACATCAAAGTTCTGCCGCTGGGATGGTCAATCCTTACTAAAATGGTCATGGGCCCTACTGTCGCCAGCCCTGGGTTTTAATAAAGAGGAGCGCGTTTGGGGAACTTCAATAGGAAGAAAAAATATTTTTAACATTAAAAAATCTAAAACGCTACGCTGAGCGTATATAAGGTGAAACAAATACTTTTACAGCAAAAAGTAAAATAACCTTAACATTATGAGTGAAACAAAAAATAACAATGGTTTAAAGGTCTTGGCAGCTCTTCTGGGAGTTGTATTATTGGGTACCATTATCTACACCGTTACGCTTTATCAGGACAAAAAGAAAACGGAAACCGTGTTGACGCAGGAAAAGGAATTGGTCGTGGCCGATTTAAATAGCCTTAAGTCTGAGTATGACAAGGCCATTCTGGAGAGCAATGCCACCAATGAGGAGTTGGTAACGGCAAGGGACAATATTGCAAAGTACATTGATTCCGTGCAGACCATGAAAGCCGATATTTCCGCTTTGTCCCGCTACAGGAGGCAAGTAGGTGTGCTAAAGGCGGAAAGGGAGCAGTTGTTGCGACAGGTGGATTCCTTGACCCGCTCCAACACCCTGATCGCCATGCAAAGGGACAGTACTTACGTGGAATTGGAAAAACAGACCATGTTCAACGATTCCATTGTGGTACAGAATACCCAATTGGCACAAGTGGTTGAAAAAGGTTCTGCTTTGAACCTTTCCAAGATCAATGTAGATGCCGTTAAGGAAAGAAACAGCGGCAAGTTGGTCTCCACCCAAAGGGCCAAAGCCACGGATAAGTTCAAGATTTGCTTTACTGTTGCGGACAATGTCATTGCAGACGCAGGTGATCGGGAATTTTACATTGAGACCTTGGACCCCCAAGGCAACGTTTTGGGCGAGAGCTTTTCCAAGACCAATGATAATGGTGCTTCCATTACCTATAGCAAGACCACGGAGTTCTATTACGAGAACAAATCCCTGGATATTTGTGATTACATCAACAAGCCCTCTGGTGATTTTCAAAAAGGGCAGTACATGGTCAATGTCTATGACGACCGATTGAAATTATTGGGAACATCACAGTTCACCTTAAAATAAGGAACACATATCACTTTTGACGCATAAAAGGGCGGTCATCGTAGACCGCCCTTTTTTATTGCTTGCCGCTGGGGGATATGTTTATTGGCACTGCCAAAGGGCATAACACCCCAATTGGACTTCCCTAGAAGTCAAAATCCTGTCACATATAAAACCCCCTTAGGCCTTAAAAGCCCTAGGCCAGACTTTGCTTGCTGTAGGTTATTTTAGACTGCCCACCATAGCTTCCGGTCTTACCCAGGCGTCATATTCCTCTGCCGTAACATAGCCCAGATTAATGGCCTCTTCTTTAAGGGTGGTTCCGTTCTTATGGGCCGTATTGGCAATCTCCGCCGCTTTATAATAGCCTATTTTAGTATTCAGCGCGGTCACCAACATCAAGGAGTTGTTCAGTAGTTGTTTTATGACATCATGATTGGGCTCAATACCGCTGGCACAATGTTCCTCAAAACTGGTACAGGCATCGCCCAATAGTTCTGCGGACTGCAGGATGTTGGCGGCCATGACGGGTTTGAACACATTGAGTTCGTAGTGGCCCTGGGTGCCTCCCACGGTAATGGCCACGTCATTCCCCATAACCTGAGCACATACCATTGTAAGCGCTTCGCATTGGGTAGGGTTCACTTTGCCGGGCATAATGGAACTGCCGGGCTCATTGGCCGGGATGATGATCTCCCCAATGCCGGATCTTGGACCAGAGGCCATCATGCGTATGTCATTGGCGATTTTATTCAACGCCACAGCAAGCTGTTTAAGGGCTCCGTGACTTTCCACAATGGCATCGTGTGCGGCAAGTGCCTCAAATTTGTTCCCCGCTGTTCTAAAGGGCAGTCCGGTAAATTTGGCAATGTATTGGGCCACGAGCACATCATAGCCTTCGGGAGTATTTAGCCCAGTGCCCACGGCAGTCCCTCCCAAGGCGAGCTCGCTGAGGTGGTCCATGGTATGGTTCAACGCCTTTATGCCATGGTCCAATTGGGAGACATATCCAGAAAATTCCTGGCCCAGCGTCAAGGGCGTAGCGTCCATTAAATGGGTTCGTCCTATTTTTACCACGTTCTTGAACTCCTTGGCCTTGGCATCTAGGGTATCCCTAAGTTTTTTTACACCGGGTAGGGTGACTTCCGTGATTTTTTTATAGGCCGCAATGTGCATTCCCGTGGGAAAGGTATCATTGGAGGATTGGGATTTGTTCACATCATCATTGGGCTGTATGGTTTTCTCACCCTCGCCTATCACCTTGCCAGCGAGCTCATGGGCACGGTTGGCTATGACCTCGTTGACATTCATATTGCTTTGCGTTCCGGAACCGGTCTGCCAAATGACCAAGGGAAATTGATCATTGTGCTTGCCTTCCAAAATCTCATCGCACACCTTTGCAATGAGGTCCCGCTTTTCCGCTGTAAGCACACCCAGTTCACAATTGGTATATGCCGCCGCTTTTTTCAGGTGGGCAAAGCCGTAAATGATATCCAAGGGCATGGAGGCCGCGGGCCCTATCTTAAAATTGTTTCTTGACCGCTCTGTCTGTGCGCCCCAGTATTTGTCCTTGGGCACTTCTACATTGCCCATCGTGTCCTTTTCTATTCTATATTCCATGGTTAACAAAATTTATGCTTTAACATTGTAAATTTAAGCCATAAGTACCATCCCCAAAAAGGAGGAAGTCTATTTCTCGGATTTTAAAATATTTTAAAATATCACTTGCAAAAAAGAGTGCGTTTATGGTATCTTTGTGACTATAATAGAAAGAATATGTTTGAATTTGACCAATATTTAGGATTTCTGGCGTTCTTAACGATTTTGACCATAGGTTTTTGGTTGATGATATTTTTATTGACCTTCATAGTACCTTATTGGTTGATCGGCAATATTCGTGAACTTCTAAAGGAAAGACGGGACAAAAAACGGGCAGCACA
>CAKZLG010000011.1 GCA_937125035.1 uncultured Maribacter sp.
CCAACCCAGGGATACGGCGTAAACCAAGGGCAGCATACCGCTGTTGGGCTACACCTTTATATGGGCCAGTTCAAAAAACATCAGGGTAACGCCCTTAAGAGAACAATAGGCTCCTTCAGTGGAGAAACATCCATTTTTGAAGGTAGACGCTGCAAGCGCTGCACCAAGAGAGGAATGCTTAAAATTATGTTTTGGATCGCAGAAGACCTTCCCATGTGTTCTTGTGAGCGAAGCTAATAGTGCAGCAAGTAGAAAGCTGGGAATGATTTTTAGTATTTTAGCCGCCACATAACCAACATAGACCCATTTATGGCATCCGGATTTTTTGCTTTACTAGATGATATCGCGACCCTAATGGATGATGTGGCCACCATGAGCAAAGTGGCGGCTAAGAAAACGGCGGGCATCTTGGGAGATGATCTGGCCGTGAACGCAGAAAAATCGTCCGGCTTTGTTTCCTCCCGTGAAATACCCGTTCTATGGGCCATTACCAAAGGCTCCTTCTTGAACAAACTCATTATTTTGCCCATTGCCTTTTTACTGAGTGCCTTTCTTCCTGCGGCCATTACCGTTATTCTTGTCTTAGGCGGACTGTATCTGGCCTATGAAGGTGCTGAAAAGATCTATGAATTTTTGGTGCCCCATGGCCATGGAGAGGAAGAGGTACTTGATGTTGACCTTTCCAAAGAGGCCATTTTGGCCTTGGAAAAGGAAAAGATCAGGGCGGCCATTCTTACGGATTTCATCCTCTCCGTGGAAATTATCATCATTGCCTTGGGCACGGTGGTGAAGGAGCCCCTACTGACCCAGATTTTGGTTACTTCGGTCATTGCCCTTATTGCAACCGTGGGCGTTTATGGCATTGTGGCCCTTATCATACGCATGGATGAATTTGGGGCCCGATTAATTGCGATCAATGACCGGGACGATAGTTTTTCAGATGTAATTGGACGGGTATTGGTCAATGCCCTTCCCCATGTCATCAGGGCGCTGTCCGTTATAGGTACCATAGCCCTGCTCTTAGTGGCCGGGGGTATTTTCACCCATAACATCCACTTCTTTCATGACCTCATACCCGCCCTGCCCATGATTTTGAAAGAGTTTTTGGTGGGTCTGGTTCTAGGGGGTCTCTCTGTAGCGGTGGTGACCGCATTTAAATGGATATGGAAAAAAATCAAAAAATAAAACACAAGTAATCTTGACTATAAGAGACCTTCCCCACAGGACAGAAAGGTCTCAAAAGGAATAGCGACCGAACCCGTAAAATGTACCATTATGAAGATATACCTAACTGACGATGATAAGGAAGACCGGCTCCTGTTCATTGGAGCCTTGGAAGAAATTCCCATGGAGACCGAAGTGATCGAATTTAAAAATGGTGTGGAACTTATGGCGGCCCTTCATGGAGAAGCCAGCCTGCCCCATCTTATATTTTTGGATTTGAAGATGCCCATGATGAATGGGTTTGAATGCCTGGCCGACATAAGGGGGGACGAGAAATTTGATGCCATACCGGTCATTATCTATTCCACCTTTTTCCAAGAGAGCGAGATCGAAAAACTACAGCACATGGGAGCGTCTCGGTATCTAAAAAAACCCACCTCCTACAACCTTTTGAAAACGATGCTCTTCAAGTGCTTGAAAGAGAGCCAGACCAATGCGGTCCGTCCCCTACCGGATGCGGATGGTTTCATTGTTTCTGGCTAGCGAGCGTGCTCCAAGCCCTACTGATACACCATTGACCAAGGGCCTTTATGCGCTGACCAAGTGGTTCAATGTCCTGCCCTCGGAAAAATCGTTGAGATTTTGAAAGACCGTGCCCATCATATTCCATAGTGCATTTCTGGTCAAGAAAGCTTGGTGGGCCGTGACCACCACATTGTCCATGGCAATCAAAGAGACCAGTAATGGGTCTTTTTCTTTTGCAGCGGACCTATCCTTATAAAAAATCCCTTTTTCATCCTCATAGACATCCATGCCATATCCTGCCAGATTATTTTGAGTAAGGGCTTGGTGCACGGCGGTCGTATCCACTAAGCCGCCACGGCCGGTATTGACCAGTATGGCACTGTCTTTCATTTTTTGGATACTATCCGCGGAAATGAAATTATGAGTGCCCTTATTCAGGGGAAGGTTCAAGGAAATGATGTCCGCCTGCCCCAGCAATTCACTTTTTGAGGTATAGGAAGCCCAACCGACCCCAGCGAGGAAGTCATCCTCTTTCTCATCAAAAAGTAACACCTTAGCTCCAAAGCCATGGGCTATCTTGGCAACGGCCTTGCCAATGTCCCCAGTACCACAAACGCCAAAGGTCTTTTGATGGATCTCTGTGCCCACCAAGCCGTTCAAATCAAAATTGTATTGGGAGGTCCTTGCAAACGAAGGCTTCAATTTCCTTAAAAGGGCCAGAGCAAGGGCCAAGGTATGTTCTGCTATGGCGTAGGGAGAATAGCTGGGCACGTTGGCCACCTTGAGCCCCATTGCTTCCGCCGCCTCTAGGTCTATGTGGTCCGTGCCCGCGGAACGGGTCACGATAAGTTGCACCTCCATTTTCTTCAATTGGCCCAACACTTCTTTACTGACCTTGTCCGAGGAAAAAATAACAATGGCAGCGCAACCTTTGGCCTCGTTAACCGTTTCTGCGGTAAGTTTTTGTGACAAAAGGCACAGGTCATGTCCGGCACTGTTGGCCTCCTCTATAAAATCCTTTTCAAAACCGTGATGGCTGTACACCGCTATCTTCATAGTAATCTTTATTAAAAAATAAGGGGAGCGACCCCTCGCTCCCCTCATATTATGCAAAACACCATTTCCTTATGGAACAGGTGCTTACTTAACCTACTTATACCACAAAACTACGGTGCAAATCCTTGTCGCTTTTGCTCAAAACCATTATTTCTTGACACAATACTACAAAGTGGCGGGCGTAGGGTATTCTTGTACAATTGTACTCACCAATTTCTGATCTCTTCCCGTATTTCCTTAGAACTTTTGCCCCTTCGGCGGGCAAGGCGCGCTATGGTTTCGTGAAATTGGCCTTCTTTATGTACCACATCACTGTCCGTAACATCAGTATGGGTTTTTCGATAATCCTCCTCAATTTCATACCACCTATTCCTTAAATTTTCGGGGTCCGCGCTCTCCTTGGTCGCAGATTGGCCGGTAAAGGCATCGTTCTGGGCCTTGTCTATTTCATTATTATCTCTTTTCATATTCCTGATTTTTATTTATCCTGATGAGAAGATAGGCATCCGTGCCGGCCCATACGAACCCACTTGCTTTAAAAATGTGTTCAATAGTCCGTCCTTAGGGCTCCCTACCAAAAAAATCCATTTTCTTACAGCCCATATTGTAACTTTTAGGACCAACTCCTACCTATAATTGCATGTATCTTACCCTATAAGGAAAGGCTGGGGCCACGCGCCCACTTTCATGTAAAAACAGAATACAAATCATTAAAACTAGAACGTATGAAAAAATTAAGATGCATTACACTCGTACTGGCATTGGCACTGGGATTTGGTGTACAGGCACAGAGCGCAGATGACCGAGAGATCATAGCGGATGCCAAGGAAGCAAAAGAAAAATTAATGGCGATGGACATGGGACTGAGCGACTATTTCAGCAATGCCGAAGGCTATGTCATCTTTCCCAATGTTGGGGAAGGCGGATTTATCATAGGGGCCGCCTCAGGCAACGGTGTACTTTATGAAAACGGGGAAGCCCAAGGAATGGCAGACCTTAAAAAGCTGGATGTAGGGCTACAAGCTGGTGGCCAAGCCGTCACTGAGGTCATCTTCTTTGAGACCGAAGAGGATTTGAACGACTTTAAAATGGATGAATTTGCCTTTTCAGGCGAAGTTTCTGCCGTGGCCGTGAAGGAAGGTGTTTCCGAAAACTTGAACTACACGGACGGAGTCATTGTATTGGCCCTTCCTAAAGCTGGCTTTATGGCCGATATGTCCGTAGGTGGGCAGCGGTTTTCCTATACGCCCATGAACGAGGCCGGTAGATAAGAAAGATTGAGAGAAAGTCATTAAAAAAATCCGTTGCGCCGTGCGCAACGGATTTTCTTTTTCAATGTATACACCGTTTTCTCAAGTGCGCTGGCACCATGGCTAGGCCGCATGCTTACGGCATTCATGGGCACAGGCCATGCAGGCCGCAGCGCAGACCTTGCAGTGATCATGTTCATGCTGTTTGCACTGATCGGCGCACCATTCGCACACTGCTGCACAGAGTTGCGCATATTCCGGTACGAACTTGCTATCCGCCACCATGAGCTTTATACAGATCTGACAGGCTTCAATACACTCCAAGCAGCACTTGGGACATTCATTGTCACTATCCATACCCGCCATTTGCGTCAAACAGTTTTGGCAATCCAACCAGCACTGCTGGCAGGCTTTGATACAACTTTCATAATTTGTGATCATAACATTTTGATTTTTATAGGTTAGGAAATAAAAGCTAGGGTTGATCTTTTGAAAAACCAGCCAAAAAAAGCCCAATGAAGGGCTTTGGTGTTATATTTGGGGAACATTACCTGATATCCTCCATGGTCTTGATCTTCTCAAGATCTTCGCGGATCCAATCCCGCTGCTGGCGGATGACGTTAGAGGCTTCCATGGGTAACTGGCCATCTGCCAATACCTCATCATATTCTTCCACTGCCGCCTTGTCCCCACGTATGGCCTCCTCTAGCATGGCTTCGTCATTATCTGAGGAGAAAAAGGCTTTGATATCCATCCACGTTCTGTGCATGCTGCCCGCAGCACTCCCATCCACCTTATCTCTCGTCTGTAAGGAAGGGACCGCGGTCTTGAGTTCAACCAAGAAGTTTCTTCGTTCCTTGGCCTTGTTCCTAAAATAGCTTTGAAGCCCTATTTCCTTGGCATTTTCAGAAGCCTTTTCATACCCTTTAATGGCATCTTCATTCTTCTGGATGATATCATTTAAATTATCTTCAATCTCTTTAATTTCCGTATTCATACATCTTATATTTAGTTCGGTAACTTCTATGCCTACCGTTTGACATTCCCACCAAATGTAGCGGGATGTGGCCGTATAGGTTAATGCTAAAAGTCCACTTGTGCACTCTTTCCCGAACATGGTGCACCCTTAAAAAGCAGAAGCCACGGAACCCCCATCCACTCGAATATTGGCCCCATTGACAAAGCTGGCCAGCTCGGAGCAGAGAAAGGCCACTATCGCCGCCACCTCTTCTGGTTGCCCCCTGCGTTCCATGGCAATATGCGGTCTCTTATGTTTTGCGAACCACCTTACCGCCTCTTCCACGGTGCTGTTCCTATCATCGGCCAATTGCTGCATCATGGCATCTGTCATGGGGGTCTCAATGAATGCCGGGGCAATGCAATTGAACAGGATGTTCTCTTTTGAATAAGCACGCGAAAGGCATTTGGAAAGGTTCACCACCGCCGCTTTACAGGCATTGTAAGGACTTTCCTCTTCGTAGGGCTGATAGGCGTTTTCAGAGGAAACTAGTACCATGCGCCCCCATTGGTGGTGCAGCATTTGCGGTACAAAGGCCCGGGCCACACGTACCGCGCCCATCAGGTCTATTTCTATGGTTTGCATCCAATCCTCATCCGTCAATTCCAAAAAATTCCCGGCCGCACCCCTGGCACCCGCCGAATGAAAGATGATATGGGCACCCCCAAAATCCTTGGCCGTTCGTTGGGCCAGTTCGTTCACCTCTTCCGGTTGGGCCAAATTGGCTGCCAATCCACTGACTTGAGCACTGAAGCGGGCTTCCCTTTTCACCATATCCACTGCCTCTTGTAGGCGTTCACCATTTTCCTTGTCCGATAGGATCACATGCGTGCCTTCCCTCACAAGAAATTTTGCCGTGGCAAGACCAAGTCCGGAGTCACCACCCGTTATTAAAGCTGTTCTACCCTTTATTCCTAAATCCATATTTGTGTGTATTTTTTAATGTTCAACCCTTTAAAGATAAGGGGCCTGTTCTCCAAATATTACTTCTAAAAAGGGCTAGGCTAACGCATACGGGCTCAGACGACTGGCCCCCAATACAACTGAAATGGGAATACCCATCCTTTGCTTTTCTATCCCTAACGGGATACAACCTCCCACTCCTTGCCATTTTCATTGGGATAACCGCGGCGTACCTGCACCATAGCAACAGCATGATTCAAGGGATCAGAACGCCCCACTATGGCCGCAAAAGAAGTACCCAACAAACGGAATGAAGTCAAAATTTGTACTTTTTGGGATGTAGCACCCCGCTACTTTTTAGGTTCTTGTACCACCTTAAACCGAAGACAATGCAGAGGACGAAAGAAATGAGATGGTTCCTACCCCATGAAGTACCGGAGTTGAATAGGTGGTTGGATCGCTGTCCCAAAAGCACCGTGGAACAACGAACCGATTATTATTTGGAACTACACAGTGACGACATTGGCATTAAAATAAGACAGGGCAACATAGAAATAAAAAAACGGACTTCCCAAAGGTCCAGAGGCTGCCTTAATGATACCATTTGGGGTTGTTACGACCACTTTGAAAAATGGAGTTTTGAGGGCGATACCAAAGATGCCGCTTTTTTGGAGGTGGTAGATGATCGTTGTGCAGAATGGGTGCCCGTTTCCAAAAGCCGCAAATTGGTACAGCTCACCCAAGGCCACGAGGCCATAATGCCCACGACCCTGAACAGGAATGTGGATTATGGCTGCCAAGTGGAATATGCCGAGATAGAGGTATATGGTGAACGTTGGTACACCGTGGGCCTTGAATGGTTTGGAAACGAATGCATGGAACTGGATGCCCGCACCATTACCAATATGTTCGGCAATACCAAACTGCATATGACACAGTCTCACGGCTATCCCTCATTTTTGGCCAAATTGGGAAAAGGCCAAAGGAACAAACTCCTCCAGTTTTAACAACAGGCGCCCTAGATTACGGCCGGCCGTAAGGAGCTTAGGTCTATGTAGTGAAAGTTGACTTTGCCCAGATGATCGGCCTGTATGGCCCCGGTCTCCACTTTGGCCCAATCCATAAAGTCCTCCATACCCTCCGTGGCATATTGATTGAGTAAATCTTCTGAAAGCAGTATGTACTCGTCCAAGGGTACTTGGTTCTTCAGTAATAAATGGGCCACGATGACATCCTCCCCCATCAATTTTATATTGGTTCCGATGGGCACCAAGCCCACTTCGTTGCCGTAGTGAAGAATGATTTTCAACCCCAATAATTCAGGAATACGGTGGGCACCGCTATGCCCATTGTTCTTATTCTTCAAGTCGTCCATTTCACGGTAGAATTCAGTATAGAACTGCTTGCATTGGGCAAGGAGGTCTTTTAGGGTAGGTAAAGAACCACTCTTGAAAAAGAGAACGGCATCGCCTTCAATCTCTGATATTTTAAGCCCTATACCATTGGAGTAAATGACTTTATTGAGAAGGGCGGGCACCACCTTTGCGGTAAGATCAAAATCTATCTCGCCCATGAAACGGGTAAAGCCACTAATGTCCGGTATACATAAGAGAGTGGGTTTTGCTTCCATCTATTTTTTGGTGAAAGATAGTGCGGGCGACCTTTACGGGGTAATGCTAATCGTATCAATATTAATGCGTATGCAGCCCTGCTAAATCCAAGATTGTGCGTAATCTAGTGAACATAAAAAAAGTAGGATTTTGAAAATAAGTGTTCATACGAAAAGGGCCTTAGTTGGCGGTGGCATTTCATTGGCCGTGATATTGACAGGCTCATTCATGTTGGGTGAGTTAAGTGGGTATGAGGCCAAGGTGCTCCTTAAAAATTCGCTCTCTGGGCTCAATATGCTCTGTAATACCATGGTTTTGGGGTCTGCCACCATATTGGCGCTTCTTTTAACGCTGTTGGGCCTTAGCTCCGGTACCGAGAGTAAATTGAAGGATGACCATTACAGACATGTGCTACAAATTGCCAAAATGGATACCATTGTCTTCGTTGCCTCTTTGATGACCTTTCTCTTGTTCAACCTACCCATAACGGCGTCTGAGAATGTACCGCAAAATTGGTACGATTTCATTTACTACAGTAGTATCGTCGTATCCAGCGTACTGAGTGCCGCCCTCATCGTGGTAGTGCTCATGCTCTATAATACCGTGGTGAACATCATTAAAATCGTGGGGTTGGGGCAAACGGACCATTACCTCACCACGGATAGTGAGCAAAAGGAAGCGACCAAAAACAAGGAGCAAGACCATTGATTATCCCTTTACGGCGCTGCGCCGTAGTCAAAAAAAAAGAGCTTGCCCTTCTCCCAACAGGGATGCGGCCGTACGGTTTGGGAGCCCTTGCTTTTCACAGCTACCACCCAACAGTACACCATCGTTGGATTCCGACCCCGAGTGATCCACTAGCTGTCCTAACGAAGGGCCACATCCTTCATTAAGAAGGGTTCCACGGGGCGGTTATGGGATTTATGTAGCACGGATATGTCGCCCGTGGTCTCAAAAACCACGGCTTTAACCTCTGATAGTTCGGTAATATTGGCCTCGCGAAGCTTTGCCCGGAGGTCTGATTTGGCCACCCTCCCCTTTCTCAAGTTCTTTTCCAAAATCACCGGACCATCCATGAGCAAAAGGGGCTGGTTGTCCATCATTTTTTTGACAAAATCGTTCCTTCTGGCGAATGCCGCACCAATTTGCAACAAATAGACAGATACCACACCTACAATGCCATCCTGCAGACTTACGGATTTAGAGAGCACGGTAGTGGCTATTATGGAGCCCACCGCCACGGTCATGGCAAAGTCAAAGCTGGACATTTTGGAGAAACTGCGCTTTCCGGAAATGCGGGTCATGATGATGACCGTAATATAGATTCCTAAAGCACAAAGGGCAATGCCCCATAAGGCATCCCAAGAAAAAACAAACCACTTTTCCATAATTTACAATCGTTACATTTTAATATTAGCCGGAATTCAAAACCTGCCCATAGGGGCCATTTAACATGGTCATGGCCAGGTAAAATGGAGCCCTGAAGGCCCCTTACCACACATCAGCTTTAGTGCCGGCATTTCTTAGTGCGCCTCTTTGCTTGTATGGCGCTTACGTTTTTTTTCTTTCAGGTATTTATAGCTCATATAAGCCAATTGGGCGCTCACGGCCATAATCTTGAATTTACGGCTCTTGAACAAGGCAGAGGCCATACCGATCATTGTTGATGTTCTCATAGTTGAAATTTCATTATTTTATTTTACGTTTATTTTTTGGCCATCGTGAGCCGCATGGCACACCATAAAGGCCGGGCCCTTATTTTCAATGTGCCCCCTTTTTGGGATAGCTCCAACTTTCGCATGCATGGTCATCCGTGCAGCGACCGTTAATCAGGGTTTTTTCTTGCCGTTCTTGCATGGGGCCAAACAACATTCGTTATCCGCCCACCACCTGCCCGCCATTTATATGAAGTACCTGGCCCGTCATATAGGTGGAGTCCTCTGAGGCCAAGAACACATAGGCCGGCGCAATCTCAGAGGGTTGGCCACACCTTCCCAAAGGGGTATGTTCGCCAAAATCGTCTATGTCATTCATGGTCGCCGGAATCAATGGCGTCCAAATAGGTCCCGGCGCCACTGCGTTTACCAAAATGTTCTTTTCCGCCAGTTGTTGGGACAGCGATCTTGTGAACGAGGTAATCGCCCCTTTGGTGGACGAGTAATCCACCAAAAGCGGATGGCCCTTATAGGCCGTAATGGATGTAGTATTGATGATCCTTGCACCGGACTTCATGTGTGGAAACACCTGTTGTGTCAGATAGATCATGGCCACAATATTGGTTTTGAAGGTCTCCTCCAAATGTGCTACGGAAATATCCGTGAAATTCTGCTCTGTATATTGGGTGCCTGCATTGTTCACCAAAATATCTATTTGACCAAATTCTTGGGCCACCTGCTCCACCACCTCTTTACAGAATTTAAATTGGGCAAGGTCCCCTTCTTTGAGGATGCAGTCCACGCCCTCTGCCTCCACCATTTGCTTTGTCTTTCTTGCATCTCCATCTTCATTCAAATACACAATGGCGACGTGGGCGCCCTCCTTTGCAAAATGAACTGCAATGGCACGACCAATACCGCTGTCCCCACCTGTGATCATGGCGCGTTTGCCTTTTAATTTGGCACTGCCCCTATAGCTGTCCTTAATGATCTCTGGTTTGGTGTTCATATTGGCCTCCAACCCAGGTCTGCTCAAATTTTCCTTTCCCTTTTCAATCGTAGTCGTCTCTTTCATATCCTATCATTTACTAGTATGGTGTTCAGGGGAGGTTGTACGGTGTTCTTCAGTCCTTGCAGCCAACCAGAACCACCCCATGACAGTCTCAACGAAGATACCACCAGTTGCACCGCAATTGTTGACCGCAAACATGCAATCGTTGACCCATAACGTTACCATCTTTTTTTCTGGAAAACTTAGCTATTACTTTCGTGGGACTACTTTTTGAACGAGTAGGAAGAACCTTATAAAATCCTAAAAATTATCATTATGAAATCATTGAAAGACTTATTTGAACATCAGTTAAAAGATCTTTACAGCGCAGAGAGCCAATTATTGAATGCCCTCCCAAACGTATTGGAAAAAGTAAGTGACGACCAATTGAAAGAATCCATTTCGTCCCACAAGACCGAAACACAGACCCACAAAGAACGGATCAAGGAAATTTGCGATGAGCTGGGAGTCACCGCTTCTGGGGAGGAATGCAAGGCGATGAAAGGCCTTATTGAGGAAACGGAGCATTTTTTAAAAGAAGATGCTGAAAGTGATGTTCGGGATGCCGGTATCATTGCCAATTGCCAACGTATTGAGCATTACGAGATTTCCGGTTACGGTACCGCCGTAAAATACGCCAAACAATTGGGGCATAAAGACGTGGCCAAGAAATTACAGCAGACCTTGGACGAAGAATACAAGGCCGATGAAAAATTGGACCAGCTTGCGGAAAATAGAATCAATCAAGAGGCCAAGGCCTAAAATGGGGTGAACCCCACAAGTTGAGGGTGGCTGAAAAGTCGGTTCTTCTGACCGTTCTGTCGGGTTAAATAGTGGTAAGGTCTTCATAGTCCATCCAACACCACTCCGCCAAGAGCGATAGCTGAAAGAACCTATAAGACTTTTTATCCACCCTTTGTTTATTGGGTTCATCTAAAAAACCCAAAACATGACCTTACATTATGAAAGTTACGGATCGGGCCAACGAACATTGGTCTTTGTGCACTACTTTGGGGGCGACTCCAATAGTTGGAAATGGGTGACCAAAAGACTAAAACGGAAATTTCACATCGTAACCATTACCCTGCCCGGCTTTGGCCGTACAACCCCGTTAACTGAACCCTCCATCTACCACTTTGCCAAGTACATCAACGCTTGTCTAAATGACCTGGAGCTCAAAGATTTTATTCTTTGTGGCCATTCCATGGGGGCAAAATTGGTTTTATATGCTACCCAACTTAGGCAAAAGAGCGCTCCTATGGGCATTGTACTGGTGGCACCCTCTCCACCCACGGTGGAGGAAATGCCCCAGCAGGAAAAAGAGCGCATGCTGCAGCACCCCAATCACCAACAGGCGGAACAAACCGTGGATCGGGCCACTTGTAAACGCTTGCCCGTGAAAAGGCGCCAACATGCCATTGACACGCAGTTGGCCGCAGATCCAGACACTTGGTCCTGGTGGCTTCAAAAAGGCATGACCCATTCCATTGCCGATCGCATTCCCGGCGTGGTCGTCCCTACCTATGTGATCTGCGCAAAAAAGGACCCGGTCATATCCATGAACACCATATTTGAAGAGGTTCTGCCCCATCTACATGAACCCAAATTGATGCAATTGGGCAAATGTGGTCATTTGATCCCCTTGGAATCTCCACGAAAACTGGCCCGTCAATTGAAAAAAATAGCGAGAACTTTAGGGTAGCCTACCGTAGGGTGGCCCATAAAAAAAGGAGCTGAACCCAAGGTCCAACTCCTTTTTACCAACCAACCAAAATAAAATCATACAACGGCCATGTCCTTGCAGTGCTCCTGATAGTACTTGGGCGTGCACTTGAACCGTTTCTTGAATATCTTTGAAAAATAACTACGGCTGGTAAAACCTATGCTGTAGACCACCTCGGAAATATTCAAATCTCCTTCCTTCAATAGTTTTTCAGCCATATCCACTCTTTTCTTTTTGACAAAATTGGCCACGGTACACCCTTCCAACGCCTTGAAGCCCTCCTGCAATTTTATGGCGGAAAGACCGTGCTCACGGCAAAGGTCACTTATAGAATATGGCCTTTGCGGATTTTTGGCAATGATTTCTATGGCTTCCTGAACCCGGATGAGCTCCTTTCGTGTTAAACGCGTCTTTGGTGCATCCTTACCGGCCAAATCCTTACTGTGTTGCATTAGCTCTAGGGCCAGTGCAAAATGAATGATGCCCTTAATGAGCAATTTGCGTACAATGCCGCTCTGCTTTATGCCCCTTATCTGTAATAACTGTTCTTTTATCTTTAAATTGAAGGTACTGTGATAAGCAAAAGGCTTTCCATCATCCTTGGGTTGGAATTTAGTGAAGAGCTTCTTGTTGAGTGCGCTGGCCTCACTTGCAAATTCTTGTTGACCGCCGATCTGATCTACACGGATAACCGCAAAACTGGTCTTGCGTTGCTTGGGCAGATGAACGGATATGGTATCCTTTACCCCTTTGAGAATAACCGTTTGCAATTCCACTATCTCCTTTTGATCAATGGCTTTTTTATCCCAGGCATACTTGATGTTGCCCTGCAGTACATAAATAAAGTATAGGGCCGGCACACCCTTATTGGGCAAGGATACTGAAAATGATTCCTGCATGTTCATGGTGTATTCCGTATAGGAAATACCAGCATCAAGACTTACGGAGACTACCTTTCCCAAGCCATGATTGTTGTTATAATGTAGAACCCGGTCACCATCCAAGTTGGAAATACTTCCACCAAAGAAATGGTTGAGTTGGTTCAATTGACTGTGCGATGATTGCATATGTTCACGTTTTAGATTAGGGTTGTTGTGTGTTTAGACTGCTATGGACATGGACCTTGGCGTTGCCGTGGTACGTTGTTGAACCACGATGCTCTTATGCAGCAATATTCCGTTCTCTGTGAGGATGACCAATTTGCGTGTGGTCCCCACTCTTGCATTCTGTTGATTCTTCATTAGGATTATTTATAAGTATTAGGTATGTCCAAAGTTGCACACGAAATGCACTTTTAGCGTTATAAAATTTTGTGAATATGTTATATAATTACAGGATAACGCCCTGGCCTGGTGCTTCTGAAGTCATTATACAAGTAAAAGAATGGCGTGAAAAGGAAAGTTCGCCCCCCCTTACTGCCTAAAACAAGCTTTAAGAACAATGAAACCCCCTGTTGGGAACGTTTTTTAAATTCAAATAAGCATAACCCCACGTTCGGGGCAGTTCTTCTTTTTCAGGCACAACTAGACCTACAAAGCATGACTATGGTGTTGTGGGAGTAGTCTGTAGACTTTGTAAAATAATGATAAGGAAAATATCAGCTTACATCCCACCTATCGCACACAAAGGGTTAGAGCTTCAACAAATAATTCTCTCTGCCCAAATGCTCCATTTGCACATCCCAATTGGTTTTGATGACTTGTTTTAAAGCGCTTTTCAATTCCTCAAAGCACAGGGGTTTTTTAATGTAGACATTGGCCCCTTTAAGGAATGTGGCCTCAATATCCCGATTGGATGCCGATGTGGAATAAATGGCGATAATGGCATTTTGACCTTTTTCCATAGCCCGTATTTTTTCAAGGCACTGCAAACCGTTCATGATGGGCATGTTGAGATCCAAAAAAATAAGGTCCGGAAAATCATTTAAACTGCTGAGAACCTCCAGCCCCTCTTGCCCGTGTTTGGCAAGGTATAGTTTTGTCTTTATTTGAATGGCCTTGAGGGCCTCTGCAAAAAACTCCCTATCGTCCTCGTCATCGTCCACCAATAAAATGCGTAATTCCTTCATATAGTCTCCTTAGTCCTCAACTTGTTTTGTTCAATGTTTAAATAGTGTGTACCGAGCGTGAACAGCGATTGATAATGAGTCCTATTGCTTAATGCCTAGTGTCCTTGGCAGTATTCACATCCAATTTCCATACGGACCCAATGCTCTGGTATGACAAAAATAGAGGTGCAATAGCTATAAGATTGACCCTATCAAATTAAAAAGGAGCACAACTGGACGCATGTGACAGGAAGCGGAACTAAACCATCCTTTGCCCTGACCTTTCCTTAAACGAAATGGTACTACCAAAAAAAAGTTTTTTACTTCATGTAACCCGTTGTTGTCCAATTTCCTGCTTTCTGTTGCTCCTTTTGTTCCATGTAAAAACGACCGCGGAATCAAGCGCCATCACTTTATATTTTGAAGGTCAAACTATGGTGCAATCGCATTAAACAACGATTAGGCACCCCCCTATATTTACCAAGAACCTAAAAATGAACACGATGAAAAATAAATTAGTTGCCACGGTTACTTTGGGCATGTTGGCCCTGTTCTCCTGCGGCACTGCACAGAACAAAACCTCAAATTCAACAGAATCCAAAAAGTCGGAGAATACAACGGCTCCTACGGAAGAGACCATGCAGAATACAACCCAGGACAGCACCACTAACGCAGGTGGACGCGTAACGGCCATTGAATCCTATAATGGCACTACCGGTGGAAATATGAACGTCAACACAGGTACCTCAACATCCACCTCAACCTCGTTTTCCATGTCCGAAATGTATCAAGATCTAAGGATGACGGATGCCCAAATCCGAAATTTTCAAATGGCAATGACCAAATTCAGGGAAAAAAAGAGAACGAGTCCCAATGGAGAAATGATGGGTACCATAGCCTCTGAGCAAGACCGTCAATTAAAGAAAATATTGCGAGAAGATCAGTGGGAAGCCTATGGAACTTGGAAATCAGAACACTGAATGCCTATCGTGGTTAAAAATACGCTGAAAAAATAAAGCAACATGACCAAGACATAGGGAACCAAGGCCTAGCAGGGATAGCAGATGGAAAAAATACAGGGCTATAAAATAATCACCCAACGTAGTGGGCATGGCCCATTTAAGCAAACGATGCCCCATTAAAATCATTGAACCACCCCCATTCAAATGAACAGTGCCAAGACCATGACAATTCCGATAGTGGCCACAACAATGCCCACAATCAATATGTTGGATAAGGCCGATCGCTCAGAAGGAGCACCTCCTTCATTCGTTGAGGGCTGGCCCAAGAAGGGAGGTCTCGTTTCTCTCGGGGCACTATGGGTTTGGTTTTGGTTATACGTGTCTTTCATGTTAGTGTTTTTCTTGATTTGCTGAAAAAAGACCCAAAAGGAATTACATGCTCTCTATAGGGTCGTAGGCCGAAACAAAATAATCCTTCGGACAATAAAAGAGTTCCGGGAGGACCCTTTTGGTAGCTCCCAAAACCTTCTTGCCAGAATGCTGGCCCTTATGTTTCTTTTTATTGGCAAGGTGTCTCATGCGGTTCTTTTTAGTGGAAAAATCGCCCTACTTCTTAAAAATGAAGTAAATAGTTAAAGGGCATAAGCCGTTTTTCTATCCGTTGACCATCTCTCTTTATATTAAAAGTAAGTCCGTAAAGCGGGCCATAACGGCTCAAACAAATCAATTATTAGTCCTAATCCAAAAAAATCCTGGAATAGTGGGGTTAATCTCCTTTTTAGGCTGCGCTACGGTTAAAGGGCGGTGGTTGCATTTGGTCAAAACTTTGACCCAAAAACAATGCGGATATATGGTCATTTCTGAAAAACCAATATTTTTAAGACTAGAATGAATGAATCCCCAAATTCAAAATCTGCCCCATGCTACACTATACTACCGCGAGAAAGCTCCTTATATTTTTGGACAAGATAAAAATGGCCAAAAAGACCTTGAATGACCTGATTTTACCCGAAAACTACTTTGCCGTGCACGCTTGGGTAAAAGACCGCCTTCGCCTTCTGGAAGCACTAGAGGCCGATCTTCTCTATTTTTTGACCGAGGAAGAGCAGGACCTTCCCTTTAACCCTTCTGAAAGGTGCCGCGCGGTGTTGAGCTGGTTTGCCTCACAAAACATACCCCATAATGTGTACAGGGAGCAAGTGGTCCACAAGTTGGCCGAGGGAGAGGAAGCAATGCGAACGGAATGCCATTATATTTTGGCGGACACTCTCATGCCCCAAAAAATCAAACAGACATTATTACGCTTTCTTGATAAGACCTCCCAGAATACTTTGGCGAAAATAAATCCCCTGCCCCAGCGTAGAGAACTACAAAGGTCCCACCCTTACCCATCAAAAAGTTATTTGCTCAAGGAGAAGAATCTTTAGGAAAACCTCCTGTCCGTCCCTTGGCAGTAACCCGAAAGCAAGTGTATGAGTTGGGCCAGCATTACCTATACTATAGAGCTGGTCATATGGGGACAAAAACCTGTGTCCCGATATTTGTGAGTACTCCGCAAGGGGGCAACAGGCCAAGGAACATCCATAAAAAAACCTCCAATGGTTTTGGAGGCTTTCTGTAAACAAGGTTTGTTTTTTAAATCACCAATTTTCTATCTCACTTTTCAGGTCTTCTTTACCTTTCCCTGTCTTTTCTTGGAGACGGCCCATCATTTCATCAAACTTACCTTCCGAATAGGTAACGTCATCATCCGTAAGGTTGCCGTATTTTTGTTTGAACTCCCCTTTAACTTGTTTCCATTTACCTTCTAATTGATCATTGTTCATCGTCTTATCTGTTTTAATTAATACTTTCTAAGATAGCATCAATGCCGCATGTGGCTTGACCGGAACGCTACGATTCTTACCCTAATTGACCTAAAGTCGTCAGGAGCCATCTCTGCTCTGGAGCCCTAGGGAAGAACCGATTGCCCCACGATAGCATTCCTAAACGCTGGCGCATACCTTGGGCGCGATCAATCAATCATTGAATTTCCTATACTTGGCCATGGTGAACATGTACAGGCCATAACTGACAAGGCCCAAAGCAACAAGCCCTACCAACCATGGGCCCTGTGAATTCTGGCGAAGAAAGGAAAATGCCTCTGAGGTACCTTTAATATCGCTCTGCTGGGCAGTATCGGCCGCACGGAAGAAGAAATAGGACACAATGCCTATAACGATGGCCCTAGCGGTCAACCCGGAATACCCCAACCTTTTTATGGTGTTTCTCGTATTGATATTGGAGTATGTATTCAATCTAAATTTTCTTAAAAAATCCCCTTTGAGCACTTTTACCAGTTGAAAGACCGCTTTAATGGCAAGGCCAATAGCCACCAAATAAAAGAGCACATCCAAATAATCCGTAGGTAGATAAGAGGACTGGCTATTTCCACCACTTCCATTGCCCACAATTTTATACACGGCGTAAACGGCAAGCCCCAGATACACAAGACCACTGAAGAAAAAACCCACACGCTTAGCCTTGTCCTTGGTTTCCGACCCTATATTTTCAGGGTCTTTTATGCTCTGAAATAGCCGCCAAACGGCATAGCAGAGCAACCCCAAGCCTAAAATTCCCAAAAGAACATTACCAAAAGGTTGGTCCTGTAAAAATTTAAGAACGCCTAATTTTCCTTCTGCACTACCTCCCATACCGGCCGCTGCGCTAAAGGCCAACATGCCCGTAATGGCATAGACCATACCCTTGGCCGCATAGCCTGCACGGGCCACTTTTTTCATTGTATTATCCATAATTTCTGTTTTGTAGGAATATAGCGCAATACCAGAAGTGGGGCTAACCTTAAAACGCAAAAATATAGGCCTAAAAAATTGGGTTTCCAGAAAAGCGTGCCACGAAAAAACGAACAGCAGTTTACCGGCTATTCGTTCCGCCATTGCTTTTACGCCCTTAGTTAAAAGCGATGTTCCTTTGGGTGGCCATTATGCTGTCTTTTACAGCCCCTTCCACCTGTTCCAGTTTAGGACGTTCCCTACCTCTTTCATGGTTCATTTGTGCCAAAACGGCTATGAACATGATATAGACCACCAAAAACAAGAATGCTTTTTTCATAGTGCTGCTGGTTAAAGGGTTTTCTCCGTGACCTAAAGATGTCCTAACGCTACAAAAGGTTGTTGCTTTAAAAATTACTTTGCTAACTCCTTAGATATTCAGGTTTAAAGCTATTCTGTCCCTCAGCTGTGTATGGTACAGTGGCCCTTGCAAAGCGACCATCTTGCTGCCATGAACCCTAAATTAAAAACGGGTTCAGTAGGTGATGTTTATAACCGAAATACCGCCCTGTGAATTTCTAATGACCGAAGACACCGTTAATTCCAAAGATTTCACCAAAGAATCAAAAGCGGTAGGTTTGCGCAAATACCTACTGGCACCTAAATGAAAAAGATGCTCTATCCTATCTATGTCGTATTCCGTTGAGTATATGACAATGGGCACTTCATTAAAGGCCATTTCCTCGCGTAATCTAACCAAGCATTCCTCCCCATCCATGCCCGGCATGTATAGGTCCAAGAAGAGTAGGTCCGGTAATTTATCCCCAGTGTTAAGTGCCTCGATAAGTTCTTCACCGCCAGCAAAAATCTTGAGTTCCACAGTAAAATCGATCTTGGAAATAGCATCAAGGAAAATTTCCTGGTCTTCCCAATCATCGTCAACTAAATAAATAATAAATGGGCTATTGATAGATACGTTGTCGTTTTTCATAAATCTCGCTTCATAGTTCTTAAATAGCGGAGTGACAATCCCATAATGTTCCAAGCTGGTTTTTGGCCACCCTTGTTGTTCCCGGTTCCAAGGCCAGCATCCCATCCCAACACCTTTTCCATGGCCTACCCCTCAGGGTATAAGCCTAAGGTACCGGCTGTTGAAAATGAATATGTCCTTCCTTTTATAGAGGTCAAAAATCCGAACTAACCGCTAGTAAACTTGACCTGAAAAATTATTAGGGTATTCCGAAAAATTAGGGGGTATGTTAAATCATCGTGGTCTAAAAAGATGGGGACTCCCATTCCTAAATGACGGTACTTGGGTGATTCATTGGTCTATACCCATGCACAAAGAGAAGTTAATCAAGATGTTATGCGAAAGAACCATAGTGGAGCATAGTGGCCATAATGCCATAAATTGTAGGCCTCCCTGCCCATGGGGAGATACAAGCCCTCCTTGCCCTTTGAGAGCGTTACGGGTACCTTACCTTTTACAACATCATAAGGAGATGAGCAGCCGCTTTCCTGTATTCACGGGCCAACAAGCGGAAAGGTGTTGCTGCCCTACGACCCTCTTGGTGTGTGGGCTACAGCAGGTTGAGCCGCGTCATTAATTCTGGCCGGTTAGACCGGCTAATGGGGATCACGTTCTTTTCAATTAGAACGCTGTTGTCTTCAATATCAATGATTTTTGTAAAATTAATGATGTATGACCTGTGTATTTGAAGGAAAATCCCGTTGGGTAATTTTTCATTGATTTTTTTCAATGTAGTGTGTACCTTGTAATTCTTTTTGGTGGTTTTAATCAAGATGTAATCGCCTTGCGCCTCAATGACCAAAATATCCTGAAAATGGAGCTTGATCAATCTACGGTCAATATTAATATACAAATCCGAGCCCACTTCATTGCCGCTGGTGGAGGGTTTATCCCCATCCCCAGGTCCTTGAAACGTACTCGCCGCCACCTTTGCCATACATTTTTCAAAACGCTCTTTGGTGATCGGCTTTACCAGATAATCCACAATAAAGGCATATTCATAGGCTGCTATGGCAAACTCCGTATCTGAAGTGGTAAGGACAATTTTAGGGGGATTTTTCAGTGTCTGCACAAAATCCATTCCTGTAAAGCCCGGCATGTGGATGTCCAGGAATATGAGGTCCACTTGGTATTGGTTCAAGTACTTTATGGCATCAATGGCATTGTCAAATTCCGCTAAGACGGTAACGCCACCCACGTCTGAGCAAAGATGGGAAACAATGGTACGTGCCGCCAATTCATCGTCTACGATAATACAGGTCATGTTACAATGTGTTTAAAAAATGGGTTACCGTGCCTAAATGTACCCTAAATTCTTCGTCTTTATCAAAACTACCCTCCAAAAGGTCCTTTTCATAAGACACAGCACACTCGTAGGCCTCCTCCATGCCCAAAATATTGAACTTGTGCTTCATTTTATGCACAATGGCGCAGGAGGCGTCTTGTTCCCTATTTTCCAACGCTGTCTCATACGCCCTGCGCTCTACGGGGAATTCATCCTTCAAGATAGTCAAAAACTTTTGTTCAAAGGCCTCATCGCCACCGGATAGGTCTTTTATGTACTTTAAATTTGGTAGACTCATGTCATATCTTTTTTTAAGGTGAAATGAAAGGTGGTGCCCTTACCAACCGTGCTCTCTATCCATATTTGCCCTTCATATAGGTTGATGATCTTCTTGACCAAGGCCAGCCCTACCCCAATGGAGTTGGTATCGTTCTCCAGTTTCCTAAACATCTCAAAGATGCTGGCTTGATGCCTTTCGGCAATGCCCTTACCATTATCAGTAACGGAAAAATTCCAAAAATCTTCTTGGGAATGGTGTTCTATGGCTATCCGCCCTTTTGGATTATGCTCCGTAGCGGTGATGGCATTGGTGATCAGATTGGTGAACAACTGTGCTACGGTATTCTTGGGCATGTGCAAGATGGGCAGATCGGCCTGTTTTACCAAAATGATGTTCCGGGGCACGTAAATGGTCTTTTCAATATCCTGCAACATCTTCCCCAGATCAACGTACACCTTCTTCTCATTTGTGGACCCCATGGTGGCATGCCTAAGGATGCCATCTATGAGATGGTCCATCTTTTCCAGATTTTGGGAGATAAGCTGGTGGTTTTTAAGGCTGGCCTCAGAGAGCTTGTCCTTCTCGTCTTCCCGGATCCAACTCATCAGGGCATTGATATTGCGCATGGGGGATTTTAGATCATGTGAGACCATGTGCGCGTAATTGTTCAACGCGGTGTTCCGCAGCTCCAGTTCCTTGACCATCCCATTCTTTTCGTTGGATATGAGACGGAGCTTTTCCGCAAGTTCCATGATCTTGTTGGCCAAATTTTCTGGTGAAAGCTCCTCCTTCTCGGAAATATGGAAATGGGAATCACCCAAATTCAATTTTAAACTGTTGATCGCCTTTTCCAAGGCCGCAAGAATGTCCTTTTGACGAACGGCCTCTTTTTCAATGGCCTGATTGGCCGTGTACAGTTCCTCTGAGCTCAAGGCGGTGGCCCGTTGCAGCATGGACAGCTTTTCATCAAAATTTTGATAGGAACGGTCTATGGCCGACAATAGATCTTGCCATCCTTCCCGATGCGTGTCATTTTCTGGAAGGTATTTGTTGACCTGTCTTTTTAAGAGGGAATGTCTCATTCGCTGAACAGGGTTAACGTCATGGTCTGGTTGTGCAGCTCACTACCGGGCTGACCCGTGAACGGGGCAATTTCCCCATAAGAGTAAAAACCGGCCAGCTTCACCTTGTGACCCACCACGGAGGCGACTTCCTCCAGCTCTTCCTCCGTACGTTGGTCCATGACCAACTTGCGGCCCACGCAACTGACCAAAAGGCCCAATTCTGGCGGGTTTTCCCTGTGTTTCATGGCCAAGGAGGCTGCTGTACGAGCGGCCTCCACAATATCCTCTACGTTGGACATCATCAATTGCACCTTGCCACCCTCTGGCATGTCCCCCGCCAATCTCATGGCATTGTTTTCCTCGTCTATGCTCAATATGGTGCGCACCAAAGGAGAGGCCTGGGTCTCCTTGCGCAACCGCAGCGGGTACAAAAGCGCGGCATTGGGCAGTTCCTTCGCCCTACTGCCCAAGTATTTCTTGTAGAGGTCCAAAGCGGGCATTCCGTCCAATTCGTATAGGATGTTGCCATTGGCTTTTGTAATGGTGCGCTCTGGACCAAAGGGAATCCACCCACTGTCATTGGCGGCGGTGATTTCTAAGGTTTCACCATAAAAACCAATGGCCACAATGGTACCGGTCTGGGGAGGGCCATTTAGGGAGGCCAAAGTCCTTTCAAAACGGTCATCATCACCGCAAAGGCCGCCAGATAGGGTTATGTGTGTAGGCCTATTTTGCTCTATGCCCTTTATGAGTTCACTACCATTAACGAAGCTTCCCTCAGAAACAATGAAGATATGCTTCAATCCCTTGGTGGGCAAATGGGCGCTGATGGTGCTGCCCAACTGGCCAAGATCATATTGAAAATCCTGTAGATGGTAACTTTTAGCTTGGTAGGAGGCCTTCTCAAAGGCCACCGCGGTAAGGACCACGCTGTGCTCTACCAAGCGATCGCCTATGATCTCACCAGAAGTGGAACCCAATACAATGTCACCTGTGGGAAACAAAGATCGCACCTCTTCATAAAGGCCCTCCTGCTCCAACATGTGCCTATTTCCGAAGACGAGCACCAAGGGATCGATCAAGGGGTCGGTTTGCACATCTATCTCAAAGGCTGACCCTTCATATTTTATAGCTTGTATTATCTTCATGGGTCTATTTAGGTTTCACTGCCGTTCTTAGAAATGGTAAAATGGAATTGGGTGCCCTCACCTGGCTCGCTATCCAACCAAATGGTTCCTTGATAGCGATCTATGATCTTCTTTACGATGGAAAGCCCAATACCCGTTGATCGTTCCTTATGCCCCACGGATTGGAAGATCTCAAATATTTTTTTATGGTACTCTTTAGGAATGCCCACCCCATTGTCTTTTATGGTAAACATCCAAAAATCGGGCTTCTCTTGGAACAGCACTTCCACCAATCCTGACTCTCTTTCTATGTTCACCACGGCATTGCTGATGATGTTTTGAAAAAGTTGGTGCATCTTGGTCTTGTCCGCCATAATGGTGGGCAAGGTTTTGGGTACGCACAACCGCACATGGTCTGGAATATAGATACTGTCCTTAATGGTTTCAATGACCTTATTGAGGTTCACCTCCGTTTGGTCAAGTTTGGAATTATTGGCCGTGGAATATTCCAAAATACCATGGATCAACTTATCCATTGCACCCACTTTTTCCTGTAGTAGGTCCAAATTGCCCTTGGCACTGTCATTCAAGGTGTCCTTGCTGTCTTCCTGTATCCAAGTGGCCAGCGCACTGATGCTTCTCAAGGGCGATTTTAAATCGTGGGAGACGATATGTGCATATTCCTGTAGGCCCTTATTGCTGTTCTCCAACTCCCTTACCAATTTCTCCTTTTCCAATTCCAATGCCTTTTGTTCGGTAATGTCCAGATGGATGCCTATGGACCCAATGACCCTACCGTTTACATCATAGCGGGGCGCGGCACTGATGAGCCAGTGCTTGGTCTTCCCATTCTTAATGGTCACCTCTATTTCATAGGAATCCGTTAGACCGGATGTTCGGCTGTTGGTCTTATCCTCTACCAATTGCTTGTTCTTCACCTGGATCACATCCAGGGCCAATTGGCCCAGCAGTTCCTCTTCTTCATACCCGCTCATCTGGCAGAAGCTTTGGTTGGTGAGCAGGATAACGCCCTTATTGTCCACTTCGATCAGGCCCAGGTTCATATTGGCAATGATACTGCTGTACTTTTCACGTTGGGCCTCAATATCTGCCTTGTATTTCTTTCTTAGGGTAATGTCTTGGTAGGTCCAAAGATGCCCTTTGTAGGAACCGTTGTTGAAAATGGGAATGTAATCCCGTTCCAAAACCCTTCCATCCATCATTTCCAGTTCGTCGTTCAGTACCTTTTCCTTTTGATCCAAGATCGTATTGATGCGCTGCACAAAAGCTTCGGGATCTTTGAACATGTACTTGGTCCGTTCTGCGGAGGTACTGCAGTCTTCCCCGATCAATTGTTCCGGCGAAGCCGTTATTTGGAACATGGAACAGAACAACTGGTTCGTCAACGCTATATTTCTGTTCTCATCTTCCAATAACACCCCCGTTTGCAGGTTTAGAATAAGACTGGCCAATCTGTTTTCAGAGGCCTTTAGTTCATCTTCCGCCGCTTTCTCCTTGGCAATGTCCTCCACAAAGGCCACTTGGTTGACTACCTTGCCATGCCTATCCTTTACGGCATTCACCAAGGTGCGGGCCATGAGTTGCCCGCCGCCTTTCTTTTCATATTTTTTCAGAATGGTGAAACGATCGATCTCCCCAGCATACATTTTATCCATGAAATCCTTGGTCTGCTGCCGGTATTCAGGGCACGAGATGGCTTCTACGGTAGTGCCGGCCAATTGGTGGCCAGCGTACCCCAACATGGCGCTGAAGGTCTTATTGGCCTTTATGATCTGGGGACCATCCGTCAGCACAATGCCCAAAGGAGAATTCTCCACTATGATATCCAGCTGGTTCTTTTGCGCTGCCAAAAGTTCCTTTATTTCCATCTCTTGGGTAACATCACGCACTATGCCCTGCGCGGCCACAGGTAGCCTTTCCGCATTATAGATAAGACTGGCATTGACCAATACCCATTTTAAGGAACCGTTGGGGAGCTTTATTTTAGAGCGGTAGTTTTTTAAAACACCCACTTCCTGAAGTGTGGCGAATGA
>CAKZLG010000012.1 GCA_937125035.1 uncultured Maribacter sp.
ACAGGGGCTGTCCGTAGGGAATCCTCACTAGGGAATCCTCGGCGTTGAAGGCCACTGCATCGGCCACCGATCGTATCTTAACCCTCTTGGGATCAGTATGGGCTTCCAGATAGGCAGGTAGGTCGTTCCGCATGTCTATATTCAAAATACTCAAAAAACCATCCATGGCTATCTCTGGAGGTGTAAATTCGATGATCTCCGCTCCAAGGGCTCGCATTTTTTCCACCATCGGGGCGTAGATGGAATCACTCTCCATGAGTGATGATATGGCCCCCAAACGCATGTTGTCAAAAGACTCAGGCTGCAGCCCTGCCGAAAGTATTTCTGGAAATTCATCTGCTACAGATTTGGGGTCTGCCCCATCACGGCCCAGCATGGCTGAAAGCACTATGGCATTGTCCACCACGTTGCGTGTCATGGGGCCTGGGGTATCCAAGGTACTGGAAATGGGAACGATACCGGTTCTGCTCAACAATCCTATGGTCGGTTTTAGCCCTACGATGGAATTCTGGCTACTGGGAGACAAGATGGAACCCGAAGTCTCCGTGCCCACCGCGGCCACGGCATAACTGGCGGCCATGGCCGTACCGCTGCCAGCACTGGAACCTCCAGTATCAAAAACACGCCTTCCGTAGGGGTTCAAAGTCTGTCCGCCCACCGCGCTTTGCCCATTGGGGCAGCGACAAAGGAAATTGGCCCACTCACTGAGGTTCACCTTGCCCAAGATCAAGGCGCCGTTCGCCTTTAAACGCTCCACGATAAAAGCATCCTCCACAGTATTGTCCATCAAGGCGACTGCTCCTGCGGTCGTGTTCATACCGGAAGTGTTGATGTTGTCCTTGAGCAAGATGGGCATTCCATAAATGGGGTGGCGCTCCGTGGGCACTGTACCTGAGACACTCATTTCATCCAATTTCCTGGCCCGATCCACAACATCGGCATTGAGGGCAATAATGGTGTTCAGATGGGTATTGTGATCTAATTCAAACCGGTAAATGCGATACAGGAAAAAGAGCGTCAGTTCTTCATAGGTGAAATGGCCCTCCTGTATATGTTCGTTGATCGTGGGTATGTCCTGCTCCAAGATTATGGGTTTCAAACGTTCATAGCGGGCTTCGGTCATGTTTGAAACTTCGGCATAAAGGGGCCTAAAGACGGTATTCTTATCCAACACGGGAGACGCTATACGTTTGTAGCGCATGCGCTCCTTATCATGGTCTGCATTAGCGGCCACTTCGGCCGAGTCATTATAGGGTTGCCAGAGCACTACATCGGCCTTAATGGATTTTCGTTCCTCCCCACAAGACCATAGTAGGGCGGCCGCCCAAAATATAAACAGATACTTTGCACTCAATTGCGTTTGGATTTCCACAAGTCAATATTTTTTTGGTTCATGCGTACAAATTCATCCTTCCCTTCCTTTGCAGCGAGCTCAAGGGACTTTTCCGCGGAACGTATGGCGGAACCGTAATCCTCCATGGCGGCCTCCACCATAGCTTTGACCCTATGAAAATAGTAGGTATCGCCCCCAAGTACAAGCGCCTTGTTCAGGTAGGACAGCGCCACTGCATGGTCTCGGTCCTGCTCCTGTAAGAAACGTGCGGCCTCATAATAGGTCTGTGCCGTTGGATTCTGCTTTAGTTGCTCTTGGATTTCCTGCTGCATTTTTGCATCCGTATCCAAATGTAGTGGAATCTTGATTTTCGTGTATGCCCAGTGCCAAATCATCATGGCGGAATTGTGGGTGATGGAATCAAAGGAGATCAGAAAGTTTTCTTGGAACGTTGCTGACCGTTCCACAGGCACCTGTACCCGCAGAGCATCCTCATTGGGATCATAAGCCGTACGGCCATCGCCCCAATGGGTCAGATTTTTATGGAACACCACTTGCCATGCATCCTCCTCTGGAAAAGCGTACAGGGCATACGTGCCTCTGAGCAGCACCTGGCCCATAATCTCAACATCATCGGTACTGCTGAACTTGGTGGAAGCATTGGCACCTACCCGCCAGATGCGCCCATACGGCACAAGGTCACCAAAAATGGTACGCCCTTGAGTTGCGGGTCTGGAATAGTGCACCATCAACTTGGTAAGTCCTACCTCCTGCTGTACTATGGCCAAGGGACTTGCCTGTGGATGCTTGATCTGGCCATGTACCAAATTCGTTAAAATCAGGATAAGGAGCAATGGGGCATGTTTCATGGCTATACCTTGAAAAAAGAATCCACGAACTCATATTTATTGAACACTTGGAGGTCTTCCATACCTTCCCCAACACCAATATATTTTACCGGAATTTGAAACTGATCGGAAATTCCAATGACCACACCGCCTTTGGCCGTACCATCCAATTTGGTGACCGCCAAGGCAGTCACCTCGGTGGCCTTGGTGAACTGCTTGGCCTGTTCAAAGGCATTTTGGCCCGTTGAACCGTCCAGTACCAATAATACTTCGTGCGGTGTATCCGGTACTACTTTCTGCATTACGCGTTTTACCTTGGTAAGTTCGTTCATAAGGTTCACCTTATTGTGCAAACGCCCTGCCGTATCTATTATGACCACATCAGCATCTTGTTTTACCGCAGAGCTCAACGTATCAAAGGCCACGGACGCGGGATCACTGCCCATGCGCTGCTTTACGATAGGCACTCCCACCCTATCTGCCCAGACCTGTAACTGATCTATGGCTGCGGCCCTAAAGGTATCCGCGGCCCCTAGGACCACTGTATAGCCCTGACTTTTAAATTGGTGGGCCAATTTGCCTATGGTCGTTGTCTTGCCCACCCCATTTACACCAACCACCATGATCACATACGGTTTCTTATCTCTTGGTATATGTACTTCAGTAGCTTCCCCTGTATGGGTCTCAGAAAGCAGCCCAGCTATCTCTTCCCGCAGAATTCCATTCAATTCTTCCGTCCCCATGTACTTGTCCTTGGCCACACGTGCCTCTATGCGCTCAATGATCTTCAAGGTGGTGTCCACACCTACATCTGAGGTGACCAAAACTTCCTCAAGGTTGTCCAACACATCATCATCTACCTTTGATTTGCCGGCTACCGCTTTGCCCAATTTAGAAAAAAAACTGGTTTTGGTCTTTTCCAATCCCTTATCCAACGTCTCTTTCTTATCTGAGGAGAAAATCTTTTTAAACAGGCTCATAATGTCATCTATAGTTCATCAAATATAAAAATTAAAAAGCCCCTTTCGTAGGAAAGGGGCTTTTAAAAACGTGTAAAAACAGGTCTTGTTTATTTGGCCATCCAATCATTGACCATCTCAGGTGGCATGACAGATTCCACAAAAATATAGGCTCCTGTCTTTGGTGACTTCACCATTTTTATGGCCTTGGTCAATCTCTTGGAACTTGTCTGTAAACTTGCTACGGTCTTCTTTGCCATGACTTCTAACTTTTATCTTTTTTCCGATGAAACGGAAACTTACTTAATTTCTTTATGAACGGTCATTCTCTTTAGGATAGGGTTGAATTTTTTCAACTCTATACGCTCTGGAGTGTTCTTTTTATTTTTTGTGGTAATGTATCTGGAGGTTCCCGCTTTACCGGATTCCTTGTGCTCAGTGCACTCCAAAATCACTTGTATTCTATTGCCTTTCTTTGCCATTGTACCCTAAAATTATACAGATTACTTAATGAACCCGTTACCCTTTGCCTCTTTCAACACAGCAGAAATACCCTTTTTGTTAATGCTCTTAAGGGCTCTGGCGGACACCTTCAAAGTAATCCATCTGTCTTCTTCTGGAATGTAAAATCTCTTCTTGGAAAGATTCACATCAAATCTCCTTTTGGTCTTGTTGATGGAGAACGAAACATTGTTCCCCGTCATGGCCTTCTTTCCCGTAATTTCACAAACTTTTGACATTGTGCCGAATTTTTTCTTTTAAACAGGGTGCAAATTTATATCATTTTTATCTTTTGGCCAACAAAGTACTTCACATTTTTAAAATTTCTTTTTGGAGCAACTCAAAAGCCTTGTTTACGGACTTTTGAACGATGCGCTCCCTATGGTTGCCCATCTGAAATTCCTGTGCAAAAACCCCATTGGGCGTGGCAATGGCAATGTATACGGTACCCACCTCAGCTGGGGAATCCCCTTTGGTGGGCCCGGCATTTCCGGTGGTGGCAATGGCAAAGTCCGCACCCATCAACTTTTGCACGCCCATTGCCATGGCCTCGGCCACCGGCGCACTGACCACGGAATACTGGTCCACCAAGGTTTGAGGCACTTGTAGCACCTGGGTTTTTATAGCTGTGGCATAACAGACCACACTGCCCCTGAAATAAGCGGAAGCCCCGGGAATGGAGGTCAAGGTCTCTGCAATCTTTCCCCCTGTGAAACTCTCTGCTGTGGCCAAAGATTTTCCTTTTTTTGTCAGCAGTTTAGCTATGACCTCCTCTATGTCCATATCGTCTTCCGTACCGAACAGAATATCTTGGATCAAGGGGTATAATTTCTCCAATTCATGGGCTATGGCCTGCTCCATTGCCAGCCTATCCTCCCCTTTGGCGGAAAGGCGTAGGCGCACTTTGCCCAAATTGGGCAAATAGGCCAATTTTAAAAAGGACGGTAGGCCATCTTCCCAAATCTCAATCCTTTCGGCAATGGCACTTTCTCCAAGCCCATAGGTAATAACGGTCCTGTGGAGGATGTGCGGCCGTTTGAAATGGGCGGTCAATCTGGGCAATACCTCATGCTGCATTAAATGCTTCATTTCAAAAGGTACACCGGGCATGGAAATGACAACGGCACCACCTTCATTGATCCACATGCCAGGAGCTGTTCCATGGGCGTTGTGCAGCACCTGCGCCTTACTTGGCACCATGGCCTGTGCCCGGTTCATGTTGGATATGGGCGTGGAAATATACTTGGCGAACAACAGCTCTATATGCTCCAAAACAGCCTTATCCTCCACCAAGGTGTCATTGAAATAGTCACAAAAAGTGTGCTTTGTGATGTCATCTTTGGTAGGGCCCAGACCGCCTGTTACCAAGACGACATCCACCCTCATTTGGGCTTCGGACAGCGCTTGCAGAATGTGTTCGCGTTCATCTTGTACGGAAGTGATCTGAAATACCGATATACCGATTTTGTTCAGTTCCTTGGCAATATAGGCGGAGTTGGTGTCCACGATCTGACCAATGAGAATCTCATCGCCAATGGTAATGATCTCTGCCAGCATTACAGGTCAAAATCTTTTTTAAGCTCTGCAACTACCTGCTTAATGTCTGTTTTTAATATGGGAAAGAGTGCTTCTATCTGGTTCATATTGGCTTCGCTTTTGCCCAAGGTCTCCATCTCCAAAGCCACGGCACGGGTTTGTTCCATGCCCAAAAGATCCACATTGGGCTTTATCTTATGGGCCAATTTGTAGACTTGTTCGTAATTTTTTTCCTGTAACGCATCTTCCAGCGCTTCAAGGTCTGCCGGAACTTCATCTAAAAAGACCGAAATGACCGATAGGATGAAATCCTCATCGCCCTCGGCCATTTCATTGATTTTATCTAGGCTGTAAATCATTACTTTATGGTTACGGTAAAAAGTTCCTGATTCTCCAAAATTCCGGAAAGATAGTCATTTGGTGCTACTTTGCCAACACCCGCCGGGGTGCCTGTAAAAATAACATCGCCCTTTTTAAGGGTAAAGAATTGAGAAACGTAACTGATGATCTCGTCTATGGAATAGAGCATGTGTGAAGTGTTGCCAGACTGCACCACAACACCGTTCTTTTTTAGCTCAAAGCCCAATTGGCCCAGATTGGCCAATTTGTCCTTGGCCACCCAGGTACCTATGACCGCTGCACCATCAAAACCCTTTGCCTTTTCCCACGGAAGTCCTTTCTCCTTTAATTGGCCCTGCAGGTCTCGTGCGGTAAAATCTATGCCCAGCCCTATTTCGTCATAATATTTGGGTGCAAAGGCCTTGGCAATGTGCTTGCCCACCTTTTTGATCTTTACCAGAACCTCTACCTCATAATGTATGTCCTTAGAAAAATCTGGAATGTAAAAGTCCTGTTCTTTGGGCAGTACGGCAGAATCCGGTTTTATAAAGATAACGGGTTCTGAGGGCCTTTCGTTGTTGAGTTCCGCAATGTGTTCTGCGTAATTTCTACCAATACAGATAATCTTCATAGGGCATGCCGGGTATTACGTGAGTTTGTTGTTGAGCTTGCTCAATTTTATTTGGGTCAGGATTTTCTTCGTGTAAAGTGGAAAATCAGCATTTAAGATCCACCCAAAGTAGCCGGGCTCCTTCTCTAAGACCTCATGTACTGATTGTCCTTTGTGCTTCCCAAAAGCGAATATCTCTTCACCTTCCTCATTGCGGGCTATAAAACCGGCAAAATCAACAGCATTCTTTCTACGGGAGAATTCAGATAGCTTCTTGATATTGTTCTCCAGATCAGGGTACCGCTCCAATTGCCCCAACAACACCTCATAGGTGGCCAAGGTATCGGCTTCCGCGCTATGGGCATTGGTCAGGTCCTTATCACAATAAAACTTGTAGGCGGCCTCCAAAGTCCTTTTTTCCATTTTATGGAAGATGGTCTGCACATCCACGGAGACCATGTTCTTCATATCAAAATCAACCTCTGCCCGTAGCATTTCCTCGGCAAGCAAGGGAATATCAAAACGATCGGAATTGAAGCCGCCCAGATCACTGTCCTTTATCATTTTGTAAATGTCCTTTGAGAGTTCCTTAAAAGTGGGCTCATTGGCCACTTTTTCGTTAGATATGCCGTGTATGGCCACCACTTCTTCCGGTATGTGCATTTCTGGGTTCACCAGCCAAGTACGACTTTCCTTATTCCCGTTGGGGTGGACCTTTAGGATGGAGATTTCCACAATGCGATCTTTGGCCACATTGGTACCCGTGGTTTCCAAATCAAAAAAGCAAATGGGGCGAGCTAATTTTAATTCCATATTTTGGACTTTTTACAAAGATAGTTTTCTTAGGCTGCCCAATGCACCCATGAGACAGAGATTCTTTACACCAAATCAGAGTCTATTGTTAATGATGTTGTTAAAGGCCGATCCAAAGGTATAACTGAGCCCTACCCTAAAACCAAGTTCAAAGTCTGTGGCGATCTGTTTTTGCTGTAATAGCACATCTTCTATGGAAGCGTCTCCTGCGGGCAGGTTGATCTGATCTCTGATGACTTCAAAATTTCCTGAGAACGTAACGGCCAAACCTTTGAAGATACGTATGGACAAGCGCCCAAAGAGCTCTATTCTGTTCCTGGCAAAATCCTCTAAAAATGTAGACCCCCTTAAACGGGTGAACACATTGCCCCATGGCTGTCTATACCGCAACTGTATGTCCAGCGAATGGTTGAACACCCCTTCGTTCTCTTTTTCAAATATAGTGGTGTCTATATAATCATTGTAAAAATAACCAATGCGATAAGCGAAAACGATCTCTCGGCGAAGCACCTCATTGTACGGAAAAATATTATACTCCACTGCCGGGGCAACAAAGCTTGAAAAAGCTATGTTGGTAAAGGTATTGTGCCTTGCACCTCCAAAAATACCCGCAGACCAATGGTCTGATAGGCTCCTTACCACGCTGCCCTGAGCGGAATACCGTATGCGCTCACTGGTAAAGGTATCCTCATTTTGAATGAACTCACTTCTGGCCTGGTTCATTTCCAAATCCGCCCTAATGCGCCATTTCTCGGTGACCCTGTCACTTTCAAACCCCAGTTCGTACTCAAATTCCTGCCTGCTGGATTCCTTGTCTAGCTCCGCCTCACCGTATACCTCAAAAATCCAATTGTTCCAGGGGTCATCAAAGTCTATGTCCTGCATTTCCTCAGCACCCTCGTTATCTATGGTATATTCTATGCGGTCTGCCAAATCTGATTCCGCAATATAGCGCAGCAGACCGGCCTTGATGCTCTTCACCAGGCCTTGGCGCACCTCATCTGAGGTCATATTGGGCGTGGTCTCGTAAGAGAGGTTTCCGGTAATGCCCTCATAGTCTCGCGTTCCTTTGAAATCCAAGAGGTAGGTTCTACCACCAGACCCGTTGGCCACGTCATAGATGAACAATTGTACATTGGCCAAAGCTTGATCCCGAACGTGGCTCACAAATTTTATTTCTTGGCGAATGTAGGTCCGCTCACAGTTGCATTCCACAAATAATTTAAGGGGTTCCTTGTCTTCGGGCAGTGGCGGTTGTTGCGCTTGCAGGGCAAAAGGGATACACATCCATATCATGAGGAGCACCCTCAGATAGGGGATTGGGAGAACATTCATAAAAAGCACTAAGAAAAAAGTAAGCTTCAAATATACCCGTACTCAAAGCTTATGGAGAGAAAAAAGTGCTAAAAAAAGTTAAAATTTAGATTTCCCGCTCTAAGTCCCACGCCTCCAGGTAATCTGCCACGGCCTTGGCAAACATACTGCCAAGGGCACCGTTCACCACCCTGTGGTCATAACTGTGGGAGAGGTACATCTTACTGCGGATGCCTATGAAATCACCATCTGCGGTTTCTATAACCGCAGGTATCTTGCGTATGGCGCCCAAGGCCAAGATACCCACTTGGGGCTGGTTGATTATAGGGGTGCCGAAAACGCTGCCAAACGTGCCCACATTGGTCACGGTATAGGTGCCATCTTGCACCTCGTCTGGCTTAAGGGCGTTGTTCCTTGCCCTTTCCGCAAGATCGTTCACCACTCTGGCCATGCCCACTAAATTCAATTGGTCCGCATTTTTAATTACGGGTACAATGAGATTACCGTCTGGCAGGGCCGCGGCCATGCCAATATTGATGTTCTTTTTCTTGATCACATTTTCTCCATCCAATGAAATGTTCATCATAGGGTATTTTTTCAAGGCTTTGGCCACTGCCTCCATAAAGATGGGCGTAAAGGTAAGTTTCTCCCCCTCTTGTTTTTGAAAAGCGTCTTTCATCTTATTGCGCCATGTAACGATATTGGTGACATCCACCTCTATGAAACTCTGCACATGGGCAGAGGTGGAGACGCTCTCCACCATGTGCTTTGCTATCAATTTACCCATTCTGCTCATGGCCATGACCTCATCCCCTTTGCCCACTTTTTGAGGCGCCGGTTTGGGTACGGTGGTCTCCGCGGCCACTATGGGCTCTTGCTCCTTGGCTTGTGTCTTTGGGGCCTGGGGGGTTTCTTTTTGAGGTGCCGGTGATCCTTGCTGCGCCACATAGGCCAAGATATCGGTCTTGGTTACCCTGCCTTCTTTCCCAGTACCGGGAATGGCATTCAGTTCTTGTAGGCTAATGCCCTCTTCTTTGGCAATGTTCTTTACCAAGGGCGAGTAAAAACGTTCACTACTTGTAACATCATTTGCGGTTACGGATACCATTTCCTGTGCCCGCTGCACCTGTTCGGCCGCGGCCGCGGCCATCTCCTCATCCTCCTCTTCGTCCTCTTCCTTAACGGGCGTTGCTTCCGATTTGGGTATTTCCCCTTCTGTACTTCCTTCAATTTCAATGATGGCCACTACATCACCCACCTTGACCACATCATCCACTTCAAAGCACTTTTCAATTAAAACACCATCCACTTCACTGGGCACCTCACTGTCCACCTTGTCCGTGGCAATCTCAAAAACAGCTTCATCCATCTCTATGGTATCGCCAACATTCTTGAGCCAGGTGGTCAATGTAGCTTCCGCCACACTTTCTCCCATACGCGGTAGTTTCAATTCAAATTTTGACATATCAATAATTTATCGCCTTTTTATTTTTATTTTTTTGCAAAAATACTAAAATAAATACCTTTAAAATGAAGTATGCTCATAATTACCCTTAGTAATCAGATTTCAGGGAGCCTTCAAACGGAATCCTGTTCAGGATACTGCGCCCCAAGGTGACCTCATCCGCATATTCAAGTTCATCACCTACGGCAATTCCCCTGGCAATGGTAGAAGTACGTAGCTCCAAGCCCTCTAGCTGCCTAAAGATATAGAAGTTGGTGGTATCCCCTTCCATGGTGGAACTCAACGCAAAAATAAGTTCCTTTATTTCACCATGTTTCACCTTACCCACTAAGGATGCAATGTTCAGGTCTTGGGGGCCAATGCCTTCCATAGGTGATATTTTACCACCCAGAACATGGTAAAGTCCTTTGAACTGGCCCGTATTCTCAATGGCCATAACATCACGAATATCCTCCACAACGCAGACCAAGGACTCGTCCCTCTTAGGGTTGGCGCAGATATCACATACGGGCGTATCTGAGATATTGTGGCAATTTTCGCAGTAAATGATCTGGTTTCTGACCTTCTCAAGGGCATTGGAGAGCTGCTCTGTTCTATTTTTGGGCTGTTTTAACAGATGGAGCACCAACCGCAGGGCCGTACGCTTTCCTATACCCGGTAGCTGGGACATTTCATAAACCGCATTTTCCAAGAGTTTTGAAGAAAAGTCCATGTGTAAAATTTGCCCTAAAATTACGCACTATTTTTTCTTTTCGTACTTTGTCTCCCAAAATAATTGCCATGTCTGGACTTCATATTTTGTTATTGATCGGCGGGTATTTCATACTGCTCTTGGTAATCTCCTACTTTACCGGCAAGAATGACTCCAATGCAGATTTCTTTAAAGCGGGCAAACAATCC
>CAKZLG010000013.1 GCA_937125035.1 uncultured Maribacter sp.
TTGTGCTGTTCAAAAAATTATCGAAACCCTCTTTTTGGTCAAAACTCCACCATCGCAACAAGAGCAACAGCTTCAGCTTGTAGAGGCACAAGGCCCCAAAATCCGTATAATGCCCTATGGAAAGTTCCTCCAATTTGTCCCACTGCAATTTTAAGAGTTGTACTTCCACCTCCAGCGGATTGCCTTGTAGCGAAGGCAACGGGGGATTCTTTACGGTGGATGGGTCCGTCCCTTTTTTTCGTAAGATCCGGAGTTGTTCAAGGTCTTTTTTGAGGGAATGGCTAAAGTCTGAAAAAGTCGCCAATACCTCATTATTACTTTGCCGAAAGGCTTCCGTATGGATGGTGGTGAAACTTATTTGTTGGAACAATCGATAATCCTTAGGATTCAAAAATTTATGTGCCTCCTCATCCAAAATGGCAACGATACTTTTTTCCGTTCCGGAAGAACCGGCATATTTTTTTAGGATGGAAACTACCTTGGAACGTTCCTCCACCGCATCTTGAAAAGACAGGTACGGCAAGCTGCTCATCACATATTCCAAGTTTCCCGCAATCATACCTCCGATTCGTTTTTAAGTATTTGCACCCATTTTTGGCTGAGGTGTGCATGCAAGGCTTCGGCCACTTCCTCGGACGTAATCCGGTAACTCCACCCTTGGTCCGTTTTGGTAACGGAGAATCCGTTGGGCAGGGTAGCATCGCTGCCAATGGATTCCAGATTATCCGAGTTCTGCAAACGCTGTTGTATTTGGTCGGCCAGCTTCGTTTCCATAGTTTCTGGGAGGTGCAAGGCTGCCCCGCTGCCCACATTTTCTATGACTTTAAAGATCGCCTTTTCCATGAGGTCTGGCGTGAAATTGGTTTCCACATCACGTTCCAGTGCCGCTTTGAGCAGTTGTAGCAGATCATTGCGTACGGAAACGTTGAGGTCCCGCGCGGCTTGTCGCAGCGCTCCTTCCCCTTTGTTGCGGATGGCCTCTGCTTCTTTCTCGGCACTTTGCAACAGTTCCTCCCTCTTGGCTTCCGCCTCCTTGACGATTTTTTGGGCCTGTGACCGTGCCTTTTCCACAATTTCTGCTGCTTCTTTATCGGCGGCTTCCACGGCCTCCGTTTTTAGGGTGGCGATCAGTTTCTCCAAAGTCTTCTCACTCATGGTTCATCTCTTTTAAAACATTGAACTTCCCTTTTTCGGGCCAATAGGTGTCGACCAAATTGGAGGACAGCCCCACTTCTTCCTTTTTAAAATGTTGGGCAAGGATGTCCCAACAGAGGTCAAGGGCATCTTCCAGTTCCAAATAACGGAAGGGATCCATCAGTTCCCGCTGGAAGGTCTTGCGGTACTCCAACAAGCGCAGGGAATAATCATCTTTGACCGAGCCGAATTTTTGGGCCTTTACGCGTTCCTCGGCTTCCGACAGCAATCGGGCCATGGCATTCATAATGCTTCTATGGTCAGGCCTTGTTTTATCGTTCACTTGTTGCTTCAAGCGGCTCAGGGAACCGAATAATTCCAGATAGCCGTCCTTCATATAAAATTGTCCTTCGGTGATGTATCCCGTATTATCGGGCACGGGGTGGGTCACGTCGTCCATGGTGGTCACCCCGAGAATGGTAAGGCTTCCCGCGCCCTCAATATCGGCGGCCTTTTCATAGCGACTCGCCAATTGGGAATACAGGTCGCCCGGATAGCCTTGATTGGCGGGAATCTGGTCTTGTGCGTTGGCCACTTGCCGCAGGTAATCGGACCATTGGGTCATGTCCGACAACAGTACGAATACGTTTTTTCCCTGGAGGGCGAACTGCTCCGCCACGGCCAAGGCCAAATCGGGCACCATAAGGCCTTCCACAATGGAATCCCTATGGGTATGTACGAACATGATGGTCTTGCTCTTGCTACCTGCCTCCTCAATCCGCTGCCTAAAGTAATGGTACTCGTCATATTTGAGGCCCACCCCACCAATGATGATGACATCCGCATCGGTCTGGGTGGCAATGTTGGCCAAGAGTCGGTTATACGGTTCCCCCGCCTTGGCAAAAATGGGTATTTTTTGAGAGCGTACTAGGGTATTGAAGACATCGATCATGGGCACCCCTGTCCGGATCATCTCTTTGGGAATAAGCCTTTTCACGGGGTTGATGGAAGGCCCTGCCACCCGAACCCTATCGGCAAGCAGTTCGGGACCGCCATCTATGGGCTGGCCGTTGCCGGAATAGACCCTTCCCAACATATCATCGGAAAAGCCCACTTGAACGGGCTTTCCCAAAAAACGGATCTTACAGTCGGTAGAGACCCCGAATCCACCTCCGAACAGTTGCAGTGTAACATGGTCGCCATCTAAGGCGATGACCTGCGCAAAGGCCTTGTTTCCATTGGGATAGAGGACCTCTGCCAATTCCTTATTGTGAACGCCCTGTGCCTTTATGCTTAGAATGGCCCGCCCAATACTATCTATGTTCTCATACGTTTTCTGCAACATGCACCAATTGTTTAATCAGGTTCAAGAGTTTTGTTTTCTGTTTTTCGAAGCCTTCCTCATTGACATCCATATAGTTCCAATCCAAAAAGGCCTGTCGGAGAAAATTAAATTGAGACCGTATCCTGTCTTTGCCAGCAATGCGAACGGGTGCATCGATGATTTCCCTGACCATATTGAACATGAGGCGCAAGCGTTCTGGGTTAGTCACCCCGTCTACCTCGTGAAAGCTGTTCTGCTGCAGGAAGACCGCATCGAGCAGTTCTGATTTTTGATAGCGGATATACGACTCGTCCGTGATTCCCTTTTCGCCCATTAGGATGATGTTGGAGGCGATGCTCTTACCATCCCGAAGCAGTTCCAACAAATAGGCTACCTCTTCTTTTTCCAATAGGGAAGGATATTTGGAATTACTGTCGATGCGGTCTATGGCCGGGTATTTCCGAGCATCGGATAAGGCCCTGGAGAGTCCCCAAAAGGCACCCGTGCTTAAAAGTGTGGCTTGGGTTACGGGTTCGTCAAAATTTCCGCCGGCAGGGGAGACCGTGCCAACGATACTGAGCGAACCGCTGTTTCCGCCTTCCAAGATCTCCACTCCGGCGCGATCATAAAAGGCGGAGATCAAGGTAGAAATGTACATGGGGAAGGCCTCGGGACCCGGAATTTCCTCTTTTCTGCCCGAAGTTTCCCGGAGCGCCTGTGCCCAGCGTGAGGTGGAGTCAGCCAAAATCAACACATTCAGGCCTTGTTTACGGTAGTATTCGCCCACGGTGGTGGCCAGGTAAACGGAGGCCTCACGGGCGGCCACGGGCATGGAGGAGGTATTCCCCACAATATAGGTGCGGTCCATCAACGATTTTCCGGTTCGGGGGTCTATGAGCTCTGGAAAATCCTTAAAGACCTCCACGGCCTCTCCTGCCCGTTCGCCACAGGCGGCGATGATGACCACATCGGCCTCGGAATGTTTTGCGAGGCTGTGCTGCAGTACCGTTTTCCCAGCTCCGAAAGGTCCTGGGCTACATGCGGTGCCCCCTTGGGCAATGGGAAATAGCGCGTCCAGAATCCGGATGCCCGTAGGCATGGGCCTTACGGGTACCGAGCGCTCGTGAAAGGGCATGGGCCTTTTCACGGGCCACTCAAAGGCCATTTGAAGTTCGGTGGTAGTTCCTGCCCCATCTTTGATAGTGGCTATAGGTTCTTCAATGGTATAATCACCCTCTGCTGCGATATGCGTTATCGTATAGTCGCCTTGAAGCGAAAAAGGCACGAAAATTTTGTGCTCGAACAATTTTTCGGGGACAGAACCCAAGGCCATTCCGCCCGTTACCTTGTCGCCTATCTTGACGTAAGGTGTAAAATGCCACTTTTGGGTGTTGTCCAGGGGAGCTACTTCCAGCCCCCGCTCTAAAAACCATTCGATTTTTCCCAACTCGTACAAGGGGTTTTGTAGGCCATCGGTTACAGACCCCAGTATGCCGGGCCCAAGTTTTACGGACAACGGAAGTCCCGTAAACTCCACGGGGTCGCCCACCTTCATCCAACCGGTATCCTCAAAGACCTGTAGGTAGACCGTATTGCCGGATTTCACGTCGATGACCTCTGCCTTGAGCCGCTTTCCATCTTCAATGACAATGTAGGCCACTTCCCCGTTCATAACGGCGCCTTGGATGGTTTTTGCCCCTACGAGCGATTCATTGACACTGGTGACCTTTCCTTGTGCTTTTTGCATAGTGTTCGGCTATTTTTCAGCTGCCCCGTAATTTACGAACTTCTTCCTCAATTTTTTGGTACCATAGTTTATCCATAATATCCTTGGCATTTTTTCTGTGCATTATGGCCTTTTCGGGCTCGTTCAGTTTGTCATATATCTTTGCCAGGCCTTGATAAGCGGGCACGTGCATGTTGTTGATGGTAAGGCACGACTTTAATTGCGCAATGGCTTCCCTATAAAAACCATCTTCCATGAGCTTCATGGCGGTCCCATAGAGTTGTTCTATGTCCCTTAAATTATTTTCAAACTGCAGGGCGATGACATCCTCAGATTTTAAAGTTAGGAAGGAACACGGCACTTCCCGAACCACTTTTTCTGTAACACTCCCCATTAATACACGGTTGAGGCCCGTTCTTCCTGTGGTTCCCATGATGAGCAGGTCAATGAAGTTCCTGGATAGGGCGCCCAGTATTTCCTCAGCAGGTTTGCCCCTAGGGGTTTCCTTGGTGTAGGTTAGGTCCGTGAGATTGAATTCTTTCAAGAAGTCATCAAACGCTTCTTTATGTAGTTTGTACCGTAGTTCATTCTCCAGATCTTTTTCTTTTTCTGAAGTGAACCAAGTGGAACCCTGTAATTCACACACCGCTAAAATGGTCAGTTCGGATTTGAACCTGCGGGCCATGGTAATGGCATTTTTCAAAGCACGTTTGGAGGCATCGGAGAAATCCACAGGGCACATGATATGGTGCACATTGAGCAACACATTGTCCTTAATTACAAAAACAGGTTTTTCACTTTTTTGAATAATGCGTTCCGCGGTGGTGCCCAAGCGGAAGGTGTCCCCTTTCTTTGTTTCGCCAGAACCCAACAAGATCAAGTTGGCCCCTACATCTACCGCTGCCCGTACTACGGCATCATGGGGGGTGCCCACCACAAGAAGGGGTTTCTCACATTGCACCCCCTCGTTCTTAATGAGTGCCGATGTTTCCTCCAATTTGGTCAAGGCTGTTTTCTTCAGTAGATCCCTTACCTTATCATTGACAATATCATCCGGTAGCACGTGGATGGGAACAAGGGTAGATTGAAATATCTTTCCCATTTCAATGGCACTGAGCACCACATTCTGGGAAGCTTCCCCAAAATCATGCGCTATTAAAATTTTTTCCAACAGTTTCATTATAAAGCTTTTGTTTTTAGTTTACGTGTGGTATTTGGAGGGGGCGGATGATGGTTGCAAATCACCCAAAGCCTTATCTCCCAACAATCATCCTAAATCTATTTATAAATTCTTTAGAGAATCTTAAGTAAGGGTGGGCTAGGGCCATGCCAAAAGGGAAGGTCAAGGTCTTGCACCCCTGCCCAGGCGCGGACTCCCACCCGTATTACCACACAAAACGCGTCGTGGCCCTTCCATTTTCAACATGAGGTTCTTCTAAAGATTTACTAAAGAATTAGCTCCTAAATTGGGTTACAATAGCAAAAGAGCATCAGGGAGGTTGCCCGTAATCTGTTTGGAGGGGCATCAACGCAAAGCCACCTTATGTTCCGGACCGTTAAAAAACCTAATCCCTAAAACGTTGACTATATGAATACGATCCTAGTTCCCGTAGATTTTTCAGAGACATCTTCCAATGCGCTCTCCTATGCCGTACAGCTCTTTGGGGCATCCGATCTTGAGATTACCGTTCTGCATATGTATGGTGTGCGTTCTGGGGGTGCACTGTTAATGAAAAACATAGATGGCGTGCTCCAGAAAGATGCACAACAAAAAATGGATGATTTGCTCAAAACGATGCAAAATCAATACCCAGAGGTGATTTTTAAACCAAAAATGACCAAAAATGAGGCGATACCCGCCATAGTGGCCATGGGTGACAGCGGTACGTATGACTTTATTGTCATGGGCACCAAAGGTGCCAGCGGACTCAAGGAAGTATTCATGGGCAGCGTTGCAGGAGGGGTGGTCTCCCGTACCACGGCCCCCGTGCTGGTGGTGCCCATGGATCACGCGTACCGTCCTTTGGAGAAAATCGTCATGGCCATTGGCAATGATGCGTTCTCAAGCGATACGGTCATCATGCCTCTTAAAAAAATTGCGGCCCTACATCAAAGTGAGGTAAAGGTACTGCACATAGCAGACAAGAAGACGCCACAGATTCAGGAGGCCTTATTGGCCATGGAAGATTTGAACCCCACGGTTGATTATGCCTTTGGCAGCGGTAACGTCAACAAAGACCTCAACGATTATTTGACCAAGGATTTTTCAGGATTGGCTTGTTTGATCCGTACCAAAAAAGGATTTTTTGAGCGTTTGTTCAATGAGAGTGTTACCTTAAAGCAGACCTTTAGCAGCGCTGTTCCCTTGCTTATTCTCCATGATCTGTCCTAAAAAATGTTCCTACGTAAAACCATAATGGCCCTAACGGGACTTTTTCTTTGTTTGTTTTTAATGGTACACCTTTCGGCAAACAGTATCCTCTTATTGCCCGAAAGTACCGCTAGGGCCTTATACAACTCCTATTCAACCACATTGCGGGAAAGCCTCTTGGTGAAGATCGTAGCCTATGTACTGTACCTCTCCATTTTACTGCATGTGGGGTACGGGCTATTGATCACTTTGGCAAATCAACGGGCCAAACCCAAGAAGTATGCGGTCAATACATTTGGGGAGAACAGCAGCTGGACCTCCCAGAATATGGGGCTTTTGGGAACCATGGTCCTCTTGTTTCTCGTGGTGCACTTGGCCAACTTTTGGGCCCGTATTAAACTGGGCATGGGCGCTGGGGTGGGTATGGATGCCCAAGGCCATGTGGACGTCTATGAAGTGACCTACAGTCTTTTTCAAAATCTTTATTTTGTGGTTTTCTATACCCTTTTAATGGTTCCCTTGGGGCTTCATCTCCACCACGGTTTAAAAAGTGCCTTTATGACTTTGGGCTTTTACCATAAAAAGGGACTCCGCGTTTTGGCCAAGGTATCTTTGGTCTATGCGGCCATTATGGCCATAGGATTTGGTATTATCCCCTTTATCGTATACCTTAAATAAAGAGAAGATGTTGAATGCAAAAATTCCCGAAGGAGACTTGGAACACAAATGGCGCAATTACCAGATGCAATCGCAATTGATCAACCCGGCCAATAAGAAAAAGCTCGGTGTCATTGTGGTGGGATCTGGACTTGCTGGGGCCGGTGCGGCGGCCACATTGGCCGAACTGGGTTATGATGTACAGTGCTTCTGTTACCAAGATTCGGCCCGTAGGGCGCACTCGGTGGCCGCACAGGGGGGCATCAATGCTGCGAAAAATTACCAACATGATGGTGACAGTGTATGGCGCATGTTCCATGATACCTTAAAGGGCGGGGATTTCCGGTCGCGGGAGGCCAACGTGTACCGATTGGCCGAACTCTCAGCCCCTCTCATTGACCACTACGTACAGCAAGGGGTTCCGTTTGCACGGGAATACGGGGGCGTACTGGTCAACCGTAGCTTTGGTGGCGTACAGGTGCAGCGCACCTTTTATGCGCGCGGCCAGACCGGTCAACAGTTGTTGCTGGCCGCCTACTCCCAATTGTACAAAATGAAGCGTGCGAAAAAGGTGAGGATGTTCCCCCGCCATGAAATGATGGATCTGGTGATGTTGGAGGGTAAGGCAAAGGGCATTATTGCGCGTGATCTGGTCACTGGTGAACTGAAGCGTTTTGCCGCCCATGCCGTGGTATTGGCAACGGGTGGGTACGCTAGGGTCTTTCGGCTCTCCACCTTGGCCATTGGCTGCAACGCCACGGCCATTTGGAAAGCCCATAAACGGGGCGCCTATTTTGCTGCGCCGAGCTTTACCCAAATTCACCCCACTGCGTTGCCGCAGACCAGCGAGGCCCAGTCCAAATTGACGTTGATGTCTGAATCCTTGCGAAATGATGGCCGCATTTGGGTGCCCAAAAAGAAAGGGGACGGTCGTAGGGCCAATGCCATTCCTGAGGAGGAGCGGGACTATTACCTGGAGCGGCGCTATCCCAGTTTTGGAAACCTGGCCCCAAGGGACATTGCCTCTAGGGCCGCCAAAGAGCGCATTGACGCGGGCTATGGGGTGGGCCGTCTGAAAAATGCGGTGTATCTGGATTTCAGTCAGGCCATTGGCCGCCTAGGTAGGCAGACCATAGCGGACCGGTATGGCAATCTTTTTAAAATGTATGAAAAAATCACTGGGGTGGATGCCTATGAAGAGCCCATGCAGATCTCGCCTGCCGCCCACTTTTCCATGGGAGGCCTTTGGGTGGATTATGAACTAATGACCACCATTCCCGGTCTATATGCCATTGGGGAATGCAACTTTTCCGATCATGGGGCCAACCGCTTAGGGGCCAATTCTTTGCTACAGGCCAGTATTGACGGGTATTTTGTGTTACCAAATACCATCAACAACTATTTGGCAGGGGCCTTGCAAGAAGACCACCCCACAACTGATCATCCTGAATTTGAAAAGGTGGAAAACGAGGTGCGTGATCATATTGAAAAAGTGCTCCATGTAAAAGGAAACAAAACCGTGGACCATTTTCACCGCGAACTGGGCAAGATCATGTGGCAAGAATGCGCCATGAGCCGCAACAGGGAAGGACTGGAAAAAGCCCTTGTACAGATCAAGGAAATCACGGATGCCTTCTGGAAGGACGTGAACGTGACGGGCGGCCACCAAGAAATGAACACTGAACTGGAAAAGGCCCTTCGCCTGGCCGATTTTTTGGAACTGGGCCTCTTGATGTGTACCGATGCCCTGAACCGGGAAGAGTCCTGCGGCGCCCATTTTAGGGAGGAGTACCAGACCAAGGAGGGTGAGGCCGTGCGCAATGATGAGGCATACGCCCATGTTTCTGCCTGGGCCTATGATCAAGGGCGTTTTACGCTGCACAAGGAAGCCTTGACGTTTGAACATGTGCAACCCAGTGTTAGAAGTTACAAGTGACCTACCTTGGGGCAGGCCTGCTTACTGGCAGACAGGCCCACGAGGTGTTGATACGATATTGAATTTTGATTTTGAGGCAAGCTTAGAGGTAGTGTACCCTTGGGCGGTGCCAACCAAGTACTGAACCGCGTTAGGGATAGGAGCGTCATCCCCCAGGGACCCTTGGGGATATAGCGGATAGCCCGCCCGAACGCCCAAAACGAGAAAATGAACGTCAATTTTAAAATATGGAGACAGGATAACCCCCATAGCAAGGGCCATTTTGAGCAGTATGGGGTGGAGGGTCTTACCGGAGATATGTCTTTCCTGGAGGCGCTGGACCATCTGAACGAGCGGCTGGTGGCCAATAATGAAAAGGCCATTGCCTATGAATACGATTGCCGTGAAGGTATATGTGGGCAATGTGGCATATTCATCAACGGGCGTGCCCATGGCCCCCATGATCATATGACCACTTGCCAACTGCACATGCGCAGTTTTTCGGATGGGGATACCATTGTGGTAGAGCCGTGGCGGGCCGCCGCCTTTCCGATCATAAAGGACCTGGTCGTAGACCGCTCTGCTTTGGACAACATCATTGAGCAGGGGGCCTATATCACCGCCAAAACGGGAACGGCCCCTGAGGCAAATGCCATTTTGATCGCCAAGGATCTGGCCGATAAGGCCATGGATGCTGCCGCGTGTATTGGGTGCGGAGCCTGTGTGGCCACATGTAAGAATGCTTCGGCGGCCTTGTTCACCGCTGCAAAGATCAATCACTTGAACAGCCTGCCCCAAGGAGCACATGAGGCTTCCAAACGCGTGATGCAAATGACCAAGCAGATGGAGCTGGAAGGGTTTGGCAGCTGCACCTTCACAGGGGCCTGTGAGGTGGAATGCCCAGAGGGCATCTCCATTGTGAACATTGCCGAGATGAACGCGAGGCGGGCCAAGGCCAAATGGTGGGGATGAAAGAAAAACCATTATCATGAATCAACCAATTTAAAAACAAAGGAAAATGCTTCAGAAAAAATTTGAACACGTTGTGCTGAAACACTACCCGGATGCATTGGATACCAGGGAGACTTCAATAAAGTACTTGGGACTTTTGCAGAATGGGCATGATATTGATGTGTCCAACATGCTCATGGCCACCAGTCTATGTTCAGACGATATCAATATACCCTCTACCTCTTTCTTCAGTGTCATTTGGGGGCCGTTTTTTCTTGGGGGCCTTGGGGGGCTGCCCTATACCGGCCTTACCGGGCTCACCGCTTTTGCGCACCATGTACCGGACAATGGCACCGCCCTTATCTTCTATGGTCCACATATTGGGGTTACCCTTGAAAATGAAGTGGGCAAGATGTACCGCCCAAGGCAAGAAAAGGCAGGGGCGTGCTGTGGTGCCCTCATGTTGGCCCTAGAGCGGTTCAAAGAGGATGCCTATGTGCCGGAGATAAAACCAGAGGATTATCAACAATCTTACCTTGAAAGTCTACTGTACCCAAAAAAAGAGGAGATCCTAAATGACGCCTCTCCAGAAATAAAAATTACGGAATGTACTTTTGAACTTATTGATACCATGCTGCATGATCACCTCAAGCAAGTGAAAAATGAATTCAAAATCGATAAAATAGTGTTATTGGGGGGTGTGGTCATCAATACTGATTTTGGGATCGATGACTATTTTTCCGTCAGAAATTTCGAGGTCATAAGAACGCGCTATCTGTAGGGAAATATTTACTGGGTTTTCAGCCAAGAAGACGATGGCAAAGAGGGAGTGGGGCCGGGGCACTGCTTGGGACCACTTCCATCCAAGGAATACGTACAAAGCATTGCCTAGGGGGTGGTACACTACATTTGTGCCAACCTTTACATTTTGAAGAAACCGTTGCTCTCAAAATAGGGCTTAGGGCAATAAAAGGTACGTGAGCGGTGGCCCTAGCTGCTCAACGCAGCAATACGGAGGCCATGTCCTTGGAAAAATGTCCGGTATTCCCAAAAAGGACACGCTGGGGGCAAGGGGTGGATTTTAGCGGCATGAACATGCCATGGGGCGATAAACATAACAATTTCATATCATTTTCTTGAAGTTGCTTCCTAAAAATCAGGGTATTTTGAAGCTTGTTACTTTAAAATGATCGAACACCCTTGAAGGAAATACTCCCATTACTCTTTGGCGGGCTTATCTTGTTTGTTTACGCCATATCCAGGCTTTCAAAGACAATGCAGGATATCTCCACGGAAAAGGCCAAAACGGTCATTGCCAAATACACGGGCCACCTGATGCTATCTTTAGCGGTGGGGACGGTGCTGACCATAGTATTGGGTTCCTCATCTGCCGTGATCATTTTGGCCATTGTCTTTATCAACGCAGGCACCTTACGCTTTCGGCAGGCCATAGGTATTATCATGGGAGCCAATATTGGCACTACCTTTTCCAGCCAGTTAATTGCGTTGGATATTGGCAAATATGCCGTAGTGCCCTTGTTCATAGGCTTGGCCATTACCTTTATTGCCAAGGGAGCGACCCTGAAGAACTATGGGAACGCCCTGTTTTATTTTGGGATGCTGTTTTTTGGCCTATTTGTCATGGAGCGCTCTGTGGTACCATTGCGGGATAGTGTGCTTTTGGAACAGTGGATGAGCCAGATTGATAAGAACCTGATGCAGGGTACCCTAATGGGGGGACTTATAACCCTTATCATCCAGTCCTCCAGTGCAACGGTGGGCATGGCCATTGTTTTTGGCAAACAAAATCTTATTTCCCTGTCTGGCGGACTGGCCATTATGTTGGGTTCTGAACTGGGTACCTGTTCAGATACCCTTATCGCCACGGTAAAAGGCAGCAGGCAGGCCCTTAAAGCGGGCCTTTTTCACCTCTTGTTCAATTTTATGACGATTATCTTGGGCCTGCTGCTCTTTGATTATTTTCTGCATTTGGTCTTGCTGGTGTCCCAGAACCAAACCTTGGACAACCAGATCGCCAACGCGCACATGATCTTCAATATCATGGGTGTACTGGTTTTTCTTCCTTTTGTGGGTATGATGGAGCGACTATTGAACTTTTGGCTTCCGGAAAAGAACATCTCCCTTACCTAGGTCTGGGAAAATCATAACGTTTAAAAAAGGATAAATCAGCAAATTATTTTGAGTCATTTTGTGTGCCTAGTTGTTGGCCAAATTAGATAGTTCTATAAGAAGATAGGAATCCGTAGGCACGATTCTTTTGGGGCGGAGTGAATGAAAAAAATGGTTTTAGTGGGACAGCTTCCTGTTCATTTTTTGTCTAGGAAATACCTATATGCCCATTTACCATAATTTTTAATGGATTAGATCGCGTACAAT
>CAKZLG010000014.1 GCA_937125035.1 uncultured Maribacter sp.
TATACACCTTTGATGGGGTTAGGGGCTATTCCTTAGGGCAAGGCCAATAAGTCTTTGTACATAGATAAGCATAGGGCGCTTCCTTTTCTGTATGAAGAGGGGCGCCCTATTTTTTGTGATCCTGGCCGTACCTGCCATAAGGGTTTTTAAAGACCCAACTTCTTTTAAGCCCTTTCGTTAGTTTATATTGAGAATTTTTCGGGTTATGGCCGATGTCCTTTTGGTATTGGCTCCTTCATGGCCAAGACAGGTTGTACAGCCACGTATTTTACAGGACCACTTTGTAGGGGTGCCAGTTCATGGCTTGGGGATCAACCATTGGGTTATGCCGTGCAATACGCCGTTGGTTCCCCTTTGGTCTGGCATTATGATCATGGCTTCGGAGGTCTTGTCACGGGCCACATAAAAGGCATCTTCCCTATAGGAAAAGATAATGGGGGCATTGGCTGCGGTGCCTACCTCAAATTCCTTATTGGCGGTACGCGAAAGCAGTCTTGCTGAATCATACCTGCCCATGGCACTATGTTCCTTTAGAAGTAGGATGATGCCCTGGGTGCCCCCTTGGGTATATATGTCCTCTATTTGGGCACAGGTCCCATCATCAAACGTGCGGGCCACGGGAAGTAGTAAGGTAATGTCCTTTAGCTGGTCAAGGTAGGGTAGGGCCCCGTAGCTGTTGAGCATATCCGCCACGGCCCCATATTCCGGATTGCCCAATACAATGTCCTTAAGGCTGTGCAAGAAGGGTAAGGCCCCATTGGTTGGAATGTAGTGCGTATCGGTACCCTTAGGTTGGGGCATCATTACAGGGGTGTCTTCCCTATTAAAGCCAGAGTACCTGCAGCTAACTACCATCAACAGCAGGGTCAGGGCCAAGAATAGGGTGGGGCCTTTTTGCCTTGGGCCATGGCGATGGGCTACTTTACGGTAAAAATCTGTGATCATAGATAGCAGTATATTTTTTTGGGGTGTTCGGTGCCTTTTCGGGAAAGCCAATGACCAAAATTTCCCCTTGGCCGGTGGACCAAGAAACAATTATTTTTCAAGTAGGGTTGGCACCCATCTACCCTCACTTAACTAAATACTGAGCGTACTCATGAATCAGCGCCCTAGCGGCCCATCATACCCTGAACTCAAGATTTGAGGCTGAAAAGAGTCCTATTGAACGCGTTGGGCCGTTTTCAAAATTCCTTTGGTAAGGTAGGCAATAAATACGGTGACCACACGGTAGAAATCGGATTGCAATAGGTTTATCTGTATTTCGGACCATGAATGGCCTGGACAGTACCTGGCCGAACCAAAGCCGCCCAGCATACCATGATCGCTATGTGGATGGCCATCCGGAGGCATGTACTAATTTTTACTTTTTTAAAAGAACCTTTAGTTGTTTATCTCCAAAAGCCCCGTCTCACATGTGCCAAAATAAGGAAGGGTTTACCGCTGTGCCCAAATTTATCTCGGTCATCACTTTACAGTCCCGCTTAACATAGCGCTGTTTTCTAAGGGATACGGGAGTATAGGGGGTATAGATGGGCCATGGCATTTGGGTTTCTTGCCGCACTCTACTTTTTTTACGTACTTTATACATAGGAAACGGGCACTATTAAGACGGTAAGGCCTTATTGTTGGGAATTTCTGCAAATTGTCGCTTAGAACTAAGAATTACCCTTAGGTGCGCTGTAGGTTCAGGGCGACACTACCGGGTTGGGAGCCGGCAATATAAATTATAGCGTGCAAGGCACATTTTTTTGGGTAGATTGCACCGACCCAAAGGGATATTTTTAAAGACAACGGTACAAAGAGGTAATACAAAAGGGATGACTGATAAGAACAGGTTTGCTGAATTCCATCCGGTCACGGCCAAAGCATGGAAGCAAAAAATACAATATGACCTTAAAGGGGCAGACTACAACGAGGCTCTGGTGTGGGAATCCCCCGAGGGAATCAAGGTGAAGCCTTTCTATAATCAAGAGGACCTTGCCGGCGCACCCCCCCTTGATCTCGAAAATACGGGCCCTTGGCGGGCTGTTCACGGGCTTTATGTGGGCCGTGGCACCGCACCCTATAAAAATGCGGTCTGGGCTTTGGAACACGGGGCAGAGGGACTCTACCTCCATATTCCCAAGAATGGCGTTTCGCTAACAGCGTTACTGCCTACATTACCCTTGGCACAACGCAGCCTCTATCTGGATTTTGAGGAGTTTTCGTTGGATATCCTTCCAAAAATACGACCCGTACTATCGGATTCCTATACCAAGGTGTTCCTACAGGCCGATCCCATTGGTCATCTGGCCCAAACGGGCAATTGGCGCCAAAGTATGGAGAATGACCTTAGTGTTGTGGTACCCGCCATGTCCATGGGTCTGGACCATAGCCTGTCCGTCAATGGGGCGTTGTATGGTAATGCAGGTGGCACAATTGTGCAGCAATTGGCCTATGCGCTTGGGCATGCCACGGAATACCTCCACCTATTGGACCGTTTGGGGGCCGTGGAGCAGCTCAAGGGAATCACTTTTAAAATGGCCCTAGGAGGCAACTATTTTTTTGAAATTGCCAAGATAAGGGCGCTGCGCTGGCTCTGGCATACCGTGGCCCAATCTTTTGGTACGGCGGCAAACTGCCATATTCTCGCCGTGCCCAGCACCCGGAACAAGACGCTCTATGCGTATAATGTGAACCTACTACGCACCACCACGGAAAGTATGTCGGCCGTTTTGGGTGGGGCGGATGCGGTCATGAACCTACCCTATGACGCGGTCTATCGCAAAACAAATGCGTTTGCGGATCGGTTGGCCCTCAATCAACTCTTGTTATTAAAACATGAGTCGCACTTGGATAAGGTGGCCCACGTGGCCGATGGTGCCTATTATGTAGAGGTCCTTACCCAACAATTGGCGGATAAGGGCTTGCAGCTGTTTAAGCAGTTGGAGGCTTCGGGCGGGTTCTTAAAACAATTGAAAGCCCATAAAATACAACAGAAACTGAAAGAAAGCGCTGAAAAGGAGGCGCGGCGCTATGCGAACAAACAGGTGGTTTTGGTGGGGTCCAACGCCTATAGGAATCCCACGGACCGGATGAAGGATACCCTAGAACGCTATCCCTTTGTAAAGCACAAACCCCGAAAAACCTTGATTGAGCCCATAGTGGAACGCAGGTTGGCCGAGACCGAAGAAAAAGAACGATTGGACCATGAGTAGAAAGAACCTACAAGCATTGGAATTGGAAGCGATAGGGGCCGCCCCATCCCATCAAGACAAAGAAGAGCGGACATCGCCTTATGAAACGGCCGAAGGGATTCGTTTAAAAGAACGTTATGGGCCCGCAGATGGTTTGGGATTGGGGCATACCCAGTTTGCTGCCGGTATTCCACCATTTTTGCGCGGACCCTACAGCACTATGTACGTGCGCAGGCCTTGGACCATAAGGCAATATGCCGGGTTTTCGACAGCACAGGAGAGCAATGCCTTTTATCGTAGGAATTTGGAAGCGGGTCAAAAAGGGCTGTCGGTGGCCTTTGATCTGCCCACGCACCGGGGCTATGATAGTGATCATGAACGGGTAACGGGTGATGTGGGCAAGGCAGGAGTGGCCATAGATTCCGTAGAGGATATGAAAATCCTGTTTGAGGGGATTCCGTTGGATGGGATGTCCGTTTCCATGACCATGAACGGCGCTGTGCTGCCCATTATGGCGTTCTACATTGTAGCTGCCGAGGAGCAAGGGGTGCCCAAGGAGCTTTTGTCGGGTACCATACAGAATGATATCCTAAAGGAGTTCATGGTGCGCAACACGTACATCTATCCGCCCGCACCCTCCATGCAACTGGTGGCGGACATCTTTGAATATACAAGTAGGCACATGCCCAAGTTCAACAGCATCAGCATTTCCGGTTACCATATGCACGAGGCAGGTGCCCCCGCCCACATGGAGCTTGCCTATACGTTGGCCGATGGCTTGGAATACCTACGGACCGGTCTAAAAGCAGGGCTAAAGATAGATGCCTTCGCGCCACGGCTCTCCTTTTTTTGGGGCATTGGCATGAACCACTTTATGGAAATAGCCAAACTGAGGGCAGGGCGTATGCTTTGGGCGAATTTGGTGAAGGCCTTTGGCCCTACCAATGAAAAGTCCCTGATGCTCAGGACCCACTCCCAGACCAGTGGATGGAGCCTAACGGAACAGGACCCCTTTAACAATGTGGCCAGGACCACCATAGAGGCCATGGCAGCTGCTTTGGGAGGCACACAGAGCCTTCACACCAATGCCTTGGACGAGGCCATTGCCCTGCCCACGGATTTCAGTGCACGGATCGCCCGTGAGACCCAGTTGTTCTTGCAGGAAGAGACGCGCATTACAAAAACGGTGGATCCGTGGGCGGGCAGTCATTATGTGGAAAGCCTTACCCACGAGCTGGTTGAAAAGACCATGGAACTTATTGAAGAGGTGGAAGCCCTTGGGGGCATGACCAAGGCCATAGAGGCCGGCATCCCCAAAATGCGCATAGAGGAGGCCGCTGCCCGGAAACAGGCACGCATAGACAGTGCGCGAGACGTTATTGTGGGCGTTAATAAATACCGGTTGGAAAAGGAAGACGACCTGCAGATCTTAGAGGTGGACAACCAAGCCGTGCGCCAGCAGCAGGTGAAACGATTGCACACTTTAAAAAAAGAGCGAAATCCACAGGCGGTCCAAAAGGCACTGGAAGCACTTACCCAAGCCGCCAAAAGAAAGGGAAAGGGCGCAAAAGCCCAAGATAATTTACTAGCTTTAGCCATCACGGCTGCCAAGCAAAGGGCCACGTTGGGCGAAATCAGCAGCGCTTTGGAAGTGGTCTATGGTAGGCATACGGCCATCACGAATTCATTTACGGGAGTGTACTCAAAGGAAATTAAGGACGATGAAAGTTTTCACAGGGCACGGGCACTGTCCGATCGCTTTGCCGAGCAAGATGGCCGCAGACCCAGGATCATGATCGCCAAAATGGGCCAGGATGGGCATGACCGTGGGGCCAAGGTGGTGGCCACGGGCTATGCGGATATGGGCTTTGATGTGGATATCGGCCCTTTGTTCCAGACCCCGCAGGAGGCTGCCAAGCAGGCCGTAGAAAATGATGTGCATATCTTGGGCATTTCCTCTTTGGCCGGGGGGCACAAAACCTTAGTGCCGGAAGTCATCAGAGCGCTGAGGGCCTATGCAAGGGGGGATATCATGGTCATTGTAGGGGGCGTGGTGCCCAAGCAGGACTATGGATTCTTGAAAAAGGCCGGGGCCACGGCCATCTATGGCCCGGGGACCAAGATCAGTGAAGCGGCCATAGAGCTGTTGGAGCTTTTATTGGAGAAATAAATGGGATAAGGTAAAATAAAAAAACCCGCACCAGGTGGTACGGGTTTTTTTTTAATCAATTTATGGTTAAGCCGTGGCTATCACTTGAGGATCTTCCTTTCTGCTTTTCATCCAAAAATATAGGATGGTAAAAAGAATTACCAATATACCGGGAAAAAGGACCATGGTGCCCAAAGTTTCCTGTCCGGATACTAATTCCAGTTCATCGCCTGTTAGCCCTTGAGCTGCAGCAGCAGCCCTATCCGCATCTATCCAACCACCAATAATGGGTTGGAATATAGAAGTTGAGAACATGCCTATGGCGCCTATGATGGACATGCCCAGCGCACCGCTTTTAGGGACTTTGGTGGCCGTCAATCCAATCATATTAGGCCAAAAATAGGCAATACCCAAAGCAAATATAATGGCTGCTACATAAGCCATTGCCCCGGTTTGGGTACTAAAGAGATAGATGCCTATGGTCGCCAAAATGGCCGACCCTAGAAGTACGCCAGTTTGGTCAAATCGCTTTACCATATCCCCTCCAAAATACCTGGCAACGGCCATAAGTCCAGCAGTTAATGCTAAGATCAAAGTAGGCTGTGCCCCGCTTTTGGCCAAAATAAGACCAACCCATTGGTTGGGTCCAAATTCTGAAATAGCCGTTAAGGCCATACAAATGGCAATAAAAATAAAGAGTGGGGTAAGTAGAGCCTTTAAATTGCCCGTTAAAGTAGCGGCTTCTTGCACCTTAGCCTTTGGCCAATCCTGACCGAAGAAAAGATAGGCATAGATAAATGTAGGAATCAACAACAACCAAACTTGGCTCTGGCCTAAAATGCCAAAATCCGTCATAAATCCAGACAAAAGACTCCCAATCGCAATACCCCCAGGGAACCACATATGGAACCTGTTCAACATGGTGCTCATGCGTGTGCCCTGGTAGGCATCCGCAATCATGGGGTTACACGCCGCTTCGGTACAACCGTTACCCAATCCTATTAGCAGATTGGCTATCAAAAGGCCTATATAATTTCCAGAAAAAATGAGCAAGAGGATACCAACGGCATGGGCAAAAAAGGCAAATTGCATAATGGCCTTGCCTCCCACTTTATGGTAAATCAATCCTCCAATGACCATGGAGATGGGAAACCCCAAAAACCACATGGAAGTGATCAGGCCTGCTTGGCTTGCGCTTAGTTCCAGTTGAGTTTTAAGCTGGTCAAGGATACCTGCTGCTATGGCAAAAGAAAATGCGGTGGTGATCAAAGCAAAACAGCTGCCATAAAAAAGCCGGTTTGCATTTACTTGTGAATTTTCCATACGATTTGATTTTTAGTTGCTTTGGTTAAGATGCTAATCTACTAAAAATGAAATAATTTCCATATATTTTTGGATAAATCATACTTTTCTTGGGGCACCCATAACAGATTGTTATAATTTTGTGGTAACCCGTTAACATAAATTCTTGTAAATCAATGTATCAATAGCTTATGAAACCCTATCTCTTGCTTTTTAGTTTAGTTTTTATCCTCTCCTGTGGTCCTGAAGCTCCTACCCGCAGCGTACAGGATATGCAAACGCAAAACAACGATTCCATCCCGGCGGATTATGACCCAGAGGCAAGACTACAAGGGCTTGGCATCCAGTTCAGGGACCAAGGTACGCCTGTGGCCAATTATGTACATGCTGTGCGCTCTGGTAATTTGATGTTTCTGGCGGGCAAAGGTCCTAAACAGGCCAATGGGGAGAACATTGTGGGCAAATTGGGTCAAGAACTTTCCTTGGAAGAAGGTTATGCGGCCGCTAGGGAAGTGGCCATTAACCAACTTTCCGTGTTAAAGGCAGAGCTCGGCAACCTCAACAAAGTAAAAAGGGTGGTACAGGTAAAAGGCATGGTCAATGCCATCCCCGAATTTACGGATCACAGTAAGGTCATCAACGGTTACTCGGACCTTATGGTGAACGTCTTTGGTGATGCCGGTAAACATGCCCGTGCGGCAGTGGGCATGGGCTCCCTGCCCGGCAATATGGCCGTTGAGGTGGAAATGGTGGTGGAGGTTTGGGAGTAGGTTTCCGGGTACGGTCAAGAAATGTGATTCCCAAAAAAAATAGGACCCAAGGCATTGGCCATTGGGTCCTACTAGCATCTGTAAATAAGTTAAGTAAATCGTTTATTCCAAGGCGTTTTCACCTTCATTGGGGTTGTAAACATAGTTGAAGGTGTAGTATCTGGAAGCATCCGTAAAACCATTGGGATTGGCCGGTGCTCCTTCATAGTAGCTTAAAACCTCTACTTTGGCCACTTTGCCATCATGGGTCCTAAAAACTAAAATCTTTCCGGGGATGGGTGTTACCAGATTGGTCATAAAGTTATAATTGTACCAACCATTATCACTGCCGGAAGGGATGGCAAAGGCGCCCTCGGCATCTTGGGTGAAAGTAAGGCCTTCCGTAGAGGTGACTTCCGCAAAAAGGCCGTCCACGATGGTGGCCGCACCTGCCCCGTTTCTTACAGGTTCTTCACTGGTGCCGGTAAGCACGCCCCCGTTCACGGCTATGGTAGTGCCCCTAAAGGCAATGTCCCACGCCGTTTCACTGTCGGTTACCTCACCCGTATCAAAACTGAATTTGGTGAAGGGCCCGCCCACAGGCTCTCCTTGGCCCCCCGTTTGTGGGGCATGGATATCGCTGACCGTTGCCCGGACAAGGTCGGAAAGCACGGTAAAATCAGTAGGGGCTGATCTGGCCACCCCATCTACGGTTATGGTAAGGTCTCCAGAAGTGGCGCCCTCCGGTACTTGGGCCACAACTGTGGTGCTGTTTGCGGAAACGATGGTAGCATTGGCACCACCAATGGAAAGGACAATCGCGGAGGCATCTGTGGGAAAATTGGTTCCCGTAATGGTGACCTCACTGCCCGGGGTGGCCGCGGCGGGACTAAAGGAGGCCACGGTAAAATCTTGGATGTTCTCTTCATCATCAGTGCTACAGGCCACAAAGCTTAGACAGGCCAAAAATAGGGTACATAATTTCAGGGTTGTTTTCATCATCATTTTTTATTAAAATATTAAAATTGAAAGGTTAAACGTGTAAAAAATTGTATTCCCGGATTGATCAACACGGTGGTGTCTGCCGCTGCCATGGGATTTTCGCCTCGAAAATCCAGTAAGTTGTTGACCCCGATCTGCCAGTTGTATTTGTCCAAAAACATTTTGCCCAAGGCCAGGTTGACCAAGGTATACCCGTCTACAAAGGCATTATCCAGCCGATCCAGAATACCATTGCCATTGCGGTCTGCCAAACCAAACCGGCTACGGTGCACTACCCGGAGATTGGCATTGGCCTTCCATCGGGGTACCTCGTAAAAGGCCTTGAAGTTGAGGGTGTGCCTAGAGCGGTTTTCCAGTCCAAAATAGTCGCTTCGGGTCAATCGTACCGTTTCCAAGGAACCTGGCTGGCGTCCGAAGACATTACCATCGTCCAAGGCATCTTCTTTGTCCTTGTCATAGGCGTACAGTAATTGATAGCCAGCGGAGAGCTTTAGATGTTCCAAGAGGCCATAGCTCACATCCAGTTCAGCGCCCTGGGTATAGACGCGCTCTCGGTTTATGTAGCCAAAGACGTTCTGCCCGTTGGTCCTTGCGGCCAAGATCTGTGTATCTATCAGGTTTCTGAAATCGTTTCTAAAACCATTGGCATCCAAGGAAAACTTTCCTTTTTTATAAGAGAAGCCCAAATTATAGCCTACCGAACTTTCAGCATCCAAGGGGTCGCCCAAACGTTCGGGGGCTATGGCCAAACTGGCGATCTGATTGTTTTCTTGCAGGCGTTGAATGCCCGCAGCCTCTACATTCTTTCCTAGAACGGTATACCCACCGCCTGCGGCGTTGGTAAAATCCAGGTAGAGCTGGCGGAAATCAGGGGCTTTGAACCCACTTCCCACGGACCCTTTGATAGCAAAGTTATCCGTAATGGCATAACGAACGGACAGTTTAGGGCTGAGCTGGGAGTTGTATTCACTATGGTTGTCAAAACGGGCCCCAGCGATCACGTTCACGTTTTCCACGGGTTTGAAATCGTATTGGGCAAAGACATATTGTGAATCAAAGGTGACCTGCTCCGCAAAGAGGGAACGGTCCAAAGTCTCAAAATTATACCCTGCACCCATGGTAAGGGTGTTGCTGGAGGAAAAGCTGTGGTTGTATCGTATTTCGGGCCGCAAAAGGCGCTGGTCAAAATCATTTTCAATAAGGAGGTCGCCGTTAATGGGATCCAAGATGCGCTCATCCGTAATGTAATTGGTATAATAGAGCTCATATTCAATTTGGGTCTTTTCCGAAGCACTGTGGTCCAAACGCAAATGGGCATTGCCGTCCGTTTCATTGCTGCTACTGGGGCTCACATCAAATTCTTGGAAAAAGTAACGGCCGGAGGCGAAAAGCTTCAGTCCTTTGGCTATATCATAAAAGATGCGGCCATTGAAGGTGTAGTTGAAAAAGGGGTTCACAGTCTGGGCTTCGTCATTGTTGGTCAGGTCAAAACCGTCCGTACTCAACCGGTCCACAAAGAGGGAATAGCCCAAGTGCTTACGGCGCTGGCCCAAGGTCACAAAAGAATTCTGATTGTTGAAGGAGGCGGCCCTATGGCCCACCTGGCCCGTAATATCCTCAGATTGCGGTTTCTCCGTTATGATGTTGATCACCCCACCAAGCGCTTCCGAACCAAAGAGGCTGGATGAGGGCCCTTTAACGATTTCCACTTGTTTTATGTTACCAATGGCAAAGCGGCTAAGATCTAGATTGCCAGAACTACGGCCCACCACGGGCACTCCATCTATGAGGACCAAGATATAATCTGAGGCAATACCCTGTATCTGCACGCCCTCACCGCCTCCAGTGGTGGCGTCTGGGGTCATGACGATACCAGTCTGCTCGTTCAGAATTTCGTCCAAACGCGTTACCCCGGACCGTTGTAGTTGTTTTTGATCAATCAACGTAACGGGCAGGGGCAAGGAGGAGAGTTGCCGGATGGTACGGGTTGCGGTGACCACCACTTCCTCTAAATCTTGGGTAAGAATGCTGTCCCCTTCCTCCTCTACCTGTTGCGCGGTCAAAAAGCAGACCGAAAACAATAAAAAAAGAACTCCCCAGATCTTATTTAGACTCATTCTTATTAAATTTTCGACAAATATATAAGTTATTTTAAATGAATCTAAATAAAAATATTATTTTTGACCCGAGAATTATAACTTTTTAAACATTGATGTCTATGAAAACATTTTCTTCTTTGGGCCTTCTTTTGGTTGCGCTGGTAGCCACGGCCCAAACTACTGACCAAAAAAAGCAAAAGGACCAAAACGCCATTAAGGAGATGTGTGGTTGTTATGAGGTAACCTTCAATTTTGCGGAAACTTTCCATTACAGTAACGATTCCCTTTACAAACCTTCCATGACCAAAGTGGACAAAGGCTTGGAATGGGCCGAGTTGGTGACGGACCAAGATGATAAGATCGTCATTCAACATATTCTACAGGTGGGCAACCCGGCAAAGCCGATGATCGTAAAGCACTGGAGGCAGGATTGGTTGTACCAGAACACGGACCTATACACGTACAATGCGGACAACCATTGGGCCTATGTTGCCAAGGACCCGAGTGAGGTGCAAGGACAGTGGACACAGAAAGTATATCAAGTGGATGACAGTCCCCGTTATGAAGGCAGTGCCTCTTGGGTACATGTTGACGGAAAGAGCTATTGGGAAAACACTACCCCAGCCCCTTTACCAAGAAGGGAGTATACCAAACGTTCCGATTATAACCTTACCCTGAGGGGCAATAGGCATGAGATTACCGAAAATGGTTGGATCCATGATCAAGACAATGCCAAAGTCATTCGTGAAAAAGGACAGGAAGATGTGGTTCTTGCCATGGAGAAAGGATACAACACTTATGTGAAAGTGCCCGATGCCCGCTGTGCGGCAGCTGCGGAATGGTGGCAGAAAGAGCAGGATAGGTGGGCCCTGGTACGTGATAAATGGGACGAGGTTTTTGCCCGCAAGCAAGATTTGGTTCTTGAGGAAAAAGTGGACAACAAAGTATTGCACAAACATTTGTCCGATGACGTTTATGATGCTTCCGATAGTATAGGGGCGCTCATAGAATCATTTGTTAAAAAATAAGGATAGTATGAGTCGATTTGCACAGGTATCTTTTTTGGTCTCCTTTTTCATGACTTTGGGCATCATGGCCCAAACCAAAAATGTCTTTTTGGAACGGGACTTTTGGAAGGCCAAGCCCGATCTGGCCACGGTTCAACTGAAAATCTCAGAGGGCAACGACGCCACGGCACTTAACGAGAACGCTTTTGATGCCGTGGTCTATGCTCTTTTGGAGAAGGCGGACAACGCCGTTCTCACCTATCTTTTGGGTCTTGAGGGCAATGGTCTTGAAAAGCGCACGCATGATAGTAGGACGTATATTTTCTGGGCGGCCTATGCCGGCAATACCACCATTATGGCCCAGTTGCTGGAACGTGGGGCAAGCCTGGATGTCAAGGACAGCCACCAGAATACGCCCATGACCTTTGCGGCATCCACAGGGCAACTGGATACTAAGGTCTATGATCTCTTTGAGCGCTATGGTGCACCATTGGCGCAGGAGAAAAATAAGGACGGGGCCAACCTGCTCCTTCTTGCAGCACCCTACATGAAGAAAGTGGGGCAGATGACCTATTTTCTGGATAAGGGCATCGACCTACACGAAAAGGATTCCCAAGGCAATGGCATATTCAATTACGCCGCTCGTGGCGGCTCCCTTGATTTTATGAAGGCCTTGGTGAGGAAAGGTGCAGACCATAAGGAGATGAACCAAGAAGGGGGCAATGCCTTTCTGTTCGCAGCACAGGGCACACGCGGTCATCAGAATCCTTTGGAGGTCTATCAATTTCTAAAGGATGTAGGGCTATCCGCCAATGTGGTCACCCATGAGGGGCGTACACCTTTACACCGGTTGGCCGCTACCCAAAAAAATACGGAGATCATTGAATTTTTCTTGGCCGAAGGTGCCGATGTGGACCAAAAGGATGCCAAGGGAAATACACCCTTTTTGAACGCAGCCGGCCGTAATGCACTGGAAGTGGTTTCGCTGCTTTCTAAAAAGACGAAGGATATCAATGGTGCCAATAGGGAAGGGCAGACGGCGCTGATGCTTGCCCTGCAGCACAATGATCTGCAGGTAGTGGAATTACTAAGGTCTAAAGGGGGAAAGATGGCTGCTGTGGATGCCCAAGGCAATAGCCTGGCGCATTATTTAGCGGCTTCCCACCATCCTGGGGAACTGGAGGCATTCAAGGCCAAGTTGGCTTGGGCCCAAGAAAACGGATTGGCATTGAATACGGTACAAGCCAAGGGCAATACATTGTTGCACTTGGCCGCAAGTGCCAATGAGGTGTCGCTCATAAAATTATTGGCCCCCTTTGATATTCCCATCAATGCCCAGAATGAAGAAGGGCTCACCGCGCTCCACTTGGCCGCCATGCGCGCAAAAGATGGTGCGATCATGGAGTATTTGGTAGCACAGGGAGCAGACCCCAAAATAAAGACACTTTTTGAGGAAACGGCCCATGATCTGGCCTTGGAGAATGAATTGCTGCAATCGTACAAGGCAGAATTGGGCTTTTTGGAATTGGACCGTTGAAGCTTATGGCTTTTACATGTCCCTAAAGGCAAGTCTGACCTTTAAAAATCAGGAAATACAAACAAATGAAAAAAATCATAAAGGCCCTGCCCATCCTTTGGGTGGCGGTGCTCATATCAGCAGGGTTTGCACTGCCCTCCACAAAACCGGTGAAGTGCCTCATACAATTAACCAACTATACAGGGGAGGGCGCCTACGTGGTGGTCTCTCTTTTGAACGGTTCGGGTGACTATGAGGAAACCCTTTACGTACAGGGAACGGACAGTGAGTGGTACAGTGAAATTTCGGAATGGTGGAAGTTTTACGGTAAGTACCGGCCCAACATTGATGCCATTTCAGGAGAGACCGTAAGCGGAGGGGAGCGTACCGTTACCGTGTTGAACATCCCTTTGGATAAAATAGACAAGGGATATCAGTTGCGTTTTGAGTCTTCCGTTGAGGATCAGGAATATTATCCCAACGATCTTCAATTTCCGTTGACCACTGAAAATTTGGCCGGAAAGATAGATGGTAAAGGGTTTATCCGCTATGTGCGGATGCTGCCCCAATAGTTGAACTCCATGACCTTATCCGTTTGGCGATACAGTCACTTTGCATTGGCCGCCGTAGCCTCTCTTTTTTTACTGGTGGCATCGGTTACAGGGGTCATCTTGGCCTTAGAGCCGATTACGCACAAGGCCAAGGGCCATACCATTACCGATTTGGATGCCATTTCCTTGGCGACCACCATAGATAAGTTGCAGCAAAGGTATGCAGAGGTGCTTACCATAGCCGTGGAAACATCCGGGTTTGTCAAGGCCTCCGTGCTCACGGATGATTTTGAGAGCAAAGACCTCTATATAGACCCCAGGACTGGAGAGGCGCTTGCCGAAGTACCGGAGCGGGAGGAAATCTATCGTTTTGCCACGAACTTGCACCGTTCCCTGTTCCTCAAGGGACTGGGCCGCTTTTTAATGGGCTTGGCCTCTTTGCTGCTACTGCTCATTGCCTTTACGGGTTTGTTTTTATTGGCCAGAAGGCAAGGGGGTTTCCGAAGGTTGTTCACCAAAGTACAGAAAGATTACGCCGCCTTGCGCTACCATGTTCTTTTGAGCAGATGGATGTTAGTGCCCCTTGTGATTCTTGCCGCAACTGGGGTGTTCCTTTCTTTGGAGAAGTTTGGGCTACTGCCGGATCAAGCGCTGAAATTTCAAGACACCAATGGCGTACATACCGCAACGAGCGCCAAGCTCCCCAAAGAGATAGCACTGTTCAATACCCTGACCTTAAATGAGGTACGTACCGTAGAGTTGCCATTCTCGGATGCACCGGATGATGAATATCGCATAGGGCTTCAAGATCGGGAAATCCGGGTGAGCCAGGGTTCAGGGGAGGTGATTTCCGAAGCCA
>CAKZLG010000015.1 GCA_937125035.1 uncultured Maribacter sp.
AAAAAAACAAATAAACTGATTGATGAATTTAAAAACAAATATCAAAGCCATGACAGTCATGCAATAGAGCAATATTGTGATTTAGTACTTGCTAAAGATACTTTATAAACAACCCCGCTCCCCGAAGTGTGCTGTGGGAAGTTGGTAACTTCGCACCGTTTACTCTGAGCCCAACCAGAAAGCAAAGCTATCCCAAGATTTGAAGATGGTTACATCAAACCCATGCCAAAGAAGTACTAGGTTACAACAAAGCGAAGGTATTTTAAAACGTTGGCTCCCGCCCATTCTGAAAATAATTGTATAATTTAAAGGTCGCGGGTCATATCCAAGACCGTCACCTTTTAGAAACAATAGAAATACTTCATAAATCGGATTATTAAGCAGTTTATGGTTCTGGTCATCCATACAATATTCTCAGTAAGCGCCCTTCTTGCTGGCATCATTTTCTTGATGCCAAAGGGAACCAAAAAACATAAAATAATAGGATATGCCTATGTCTTCAGCATGGTCATTTGTCTGATTACATCTTTTGGGTTATTTAATCTATGGAAAGGCTTTGGCGTTTATCACGCCCTGTCCATCGTGAGTTTTTTAACATTGGCCATTGCACTCTACTTTCCAATTGCGGGAAGAAAAAAGAAAAATTGGGCGGAATTGCACTTGTTATGGATGGGGTACAGCTACGTTGGATTGGTGATGGCGGCAGGTTCGCATATGTTCTTGGTGGTGCCAGAGTGGCCCAATTGGCTGAGGATTATGGTTTTTTGGGTTTTGCCCTATGTTTTTGGGAGCGTATTGATTATTAAGAATAAATCGGAAACTGCAAAAAAGGCTGTTCAAAATATCGGCAACTAAGCGATGAATAACAGAGTGGGCAACAAGCTAAAGAAGTATGGATACTAAAAATAGGGGAGAAAAACGAAGACTGTTTATCGTTCAGCGACGTGTTAGGGAATGAAAATTTTGAAGAATGGAATTAAACCAATTTTCCGTCGTTCTATTAAATATTGACCCTATTATTGGAAGCGAAATGAAGAAGACACGTCCTTATGCAATTTTATCGCCAAACGTAAAAATCGAAAAAATGAACAAATCCCTATTGGCAATACTGCTTTTTGTTTTCGGTTGGACGGGCGGCTACTCGCAGTTATCGAAACCCGAATATAAAATTGTGGTGGAAAACTTTGTGGAATGTATAAAGAACGCGGACATTGATAAATTGGACGCCATGGTATCCTACCCAATTGAACGACCGTATCCGATTCCTCCCATAAAAGACAAACGGGAATTAAAGAAACGGTATTCAGAAATTTTTGATGACAGTTTAACTTCCATTATTTCCAATTCCAATAGTCAAGAAGACTGGACTGCTATGGGGTGGCGTGGAATTATGCTGAATAATGGCATTGTTTGGTTGGACCATGATGGTACGTTCCTGACAACAAACCATACATCCAGAAAAGAAAAGGCCATTGAAGAAAAATGGATTGGGTATGAAAGGGAATTGCTCCATAATGATCTAAGGGACTTTAAAAAACCTGTCCATACGCTTGAAACGGCTACGTTCATTGTACGGATCGATCTTTTGGAAAATGAAAAATATCGGTACGCTTCTTGGTCAAAAGAAGCAGAGATCTCAAACCAACCCAATTTGGTTATCGGAAATGGAGAATGGAAGCCCGATGGTAGTGGAGGAAATCACCATTTCACATTTACCAATGGGGTGTATGCCTATGTGGTCAACGTAAACGTTTTGGGGAGCAACGAAACACCACCATTCCATTTGGAAGTACTGAAAAATGGCAAGGTGATCATAAATGAACCTGCCCAATTGAAAAAAATAAAATAAATAACCAAATGCCAATAACGAAGTATATGGCCCCGCTTTGCGAAGTTGGTAACTTCGTACCTTTCTGAACGAGCGGGAACAGTAGGCAGTAAACCCCAAGCGCTGCGAAGTTTGTAACATGGTACCCAATGCCAAAGGTCGAACACCCTGTTATTCCTTTTGCTTAGAAGTTGAAAACTTCAAAGAGCCACTAAATAGGAGAAAACAATGTACTCCGATACGAATTGCGAGTACAGTTCTATCAATTAAAACTCCAAAGCCCTAGACCTATTCCATCTCCAATTCCGCCAAAACCGGCAAATGGTCTGAGATGTGTTTGTTGTTCTCCATACGGTCATCTATGTGCAGGTAGCTTTGCACTGCTAGGTTTTCCACAAAAACATAGTCTATACGGCGGTTGAGCTCCATGGCTGGGTCAAAGCCGTTAAAGGTGCCCGTGGGGCCGTAAAAGGGGGTTTCTGAGGCATTTTGGGCCTCTGTGAGCTGTGCTTGCAGCCATTGCATGGGCAGGGAGGAGGGTTCCAGATTAAAGTCGCCCATCAGCACCACGGGGAGCTGCCGCTCATTGATCTCCCGGATGCGCTCTACGATCAAACGGACGGACTTGGCCCTGGCCACTTCGCCCACATGGTCAAAATGGGTGTTGAAGACGTACAGTTCCCGGCCCGTTTCCCGATCTTGGAACAGGCCGTAAGTGCAGATGCGCTCCAAGGCGGCATCCCAGCCCTTGGAGACCTTCTCTGGTGTGGATGACAGCCAAAAGGTATTTCCTTGCAGCAGGGCAAACCGATCCTTGTTGTACAGAATGGGGGAGTACTCGCCCTTTTCCTTACCATCTTCCCGGCCCACGCCAAGAGGGGCGTAGTGGGCCAAGTGGGTATTCAGGTACATCAATTGGTTGTGCACCACTTCCTGTAGGCCCACAAAATGGGGCGCGTAGTGCTTTAACAGCTGTACCATGGCCTCTTTTCTAAAGTTCCAGTTGTTCACCGTATCGTTGACATTGTCGTATTTGATGTTGTAGGACATCACCTTGA
>CAKZLG010000016.1 GCA_937125035.1 uncultured Maribacter sp.
TCGGAAAGACCGTCTGTTGTACTCGTGCCGGCATAGCCTAATGGATCAATAGGTATCAATTCTTTAGAACCCTTCAAAATACCTTCTACAGTTTTAAAGTCATAAAGCCGATCATCGGGAAAGTGATTCGCCATTGCATCCGTATGAGCCATTTGAACTAAGGCCCCACAACTTATCCAACTATAATAGATTCCTAGAGTTGGATATGAATCTTTTGCTCTTTGCATTTCCCACCAAGTACCATCCGAAAATAGGCCATATTTTATGGAAATTTTAAAAAATTCACGACACCAAATTTCCATTTCTATGTCATTATAATCGACCGAATAGGAATGTATATATCCTATAATGTCAAAATTTCTATTATTGAAATTATCTTGTGCGTGACTTATTATAAATAAATCATTTCCTTCAGAATCTTGTATTGGCGTTGGATTACCATACCTTGCATCATAAACACCTTCATTATGAAATTTAGAAAGTCCCTTAATTTCCCAATCAGCACCAAAATAAGTTACCATCCTTGCTTTTAAAGCGTCATATGCTAACTCAGCGAACCTTTTAAACCAATCTTCAATTTCTTTTTTATCATTGTCCGAGAGTATGGTTTGTAAATTCTTAACTAAAGAATAAGAATGTTTCATTTTTTTTGCTGCTGACGCTTGTACCCATAATTGATCATGTGTATTATCCCATCTATATGTATTGGAATTTTGCCAATATGCAGTATATAGATTATTTGAGTTAACTATATCTAAAAGTTCTGAAGCAACCAAATTGCCCAAATCCACGTCATCCATGGCAAAAGCATAAACTGCAGTTGCAGGTAGGATTTGGAAGCTATTAATAATAACGCCGTTCCAACTCTGACTCATATTTCTTGGCCCAAATATAGGTCTATATTTGCTAGGATTGGAAATAAATAATTCGGCATTGTTTTTTGTTTCCTCTATATCATTATTAAAACCTTGCCCTGCCACATAGCCGTTTACGAACCGTCGTTTCAGTTCATTTTTAGCCAAAGTGGAAATGAGGTTGTTATCGCTTTCAGGATTTATGGAAACACTTACATTTCCCGTAACCGTAACCGGTTCTTCCCTTTCACTGCTAGAAACGGGCTCCGCAACACTTTCCACAGTATAGGTAAAGGTGTCCACCAATTCGGCCCCGGTGTCCGGTGCCACATATACCAAGGTATTCTCTGCGCTGATGGTCACTGTTCCGTTTTCAGCATCGGACACCTCTGTTATCCGAAGCCCTTGTGCATTGGCAAACATATCATTGCCCAACACATCCAACACCCGGCTTCCCCCAGCAAATACCGTGAACTCATCATCCACAATGCCTTGGGCAATTCTATCCGATTGCTTTTCGGTGAGCACATACTCGGAGAGCAAATCATTGTCCTTGGAGCAAGAACAGGTGAACATGGCACATAGAAATAAAAGAACAGGGACTTTTAAGACGGTTTTGTCCATTTTCATAACTTCATAGGATTGATTTGGGAATCAAATATATTTACTATTTTAAATAAAACGGCCAAAGGGTCTATATATTCGATGAACTGCTCTTATTTGTGAAAAATTTAAGAGGTTTGGTGTGTTTTGTCGGTGATATTACCGTCTGTAGTACCAAAAACAAGTCATACCAAACTGGGGCTGTATGCGAAGATTAAGGCACTGGTCCATGATGCCCAAGTATTATCTGAGCTTTTTAATGTTGCATGGCCTTGGGTAGGCAGGTGCCAATATTATGCTGAGCCATGGGATAGAGAACAGATTTGGGCTTCTTAGGTCATGGCAGTGGTAGCGCCCTAAAGGAAGGGCCGCTAAAACCCTTCGTCTGCAGTAACGGAAAGCTGGAACAAGGGTTAGCGAAGTACCGAGGATGGCCTTGCGCCCAATCAAAGCGGTATGGTCACCTTTGGCCATTGTTGTAGCATAGTCCTTTTTTACCTTGGGCTTGCTCGCCAAAGGGTCTCCCAACACGGTCCTGCAAAAGAGGCCCCTTGGTAAATTCAGTAAAACCGATGCCGGTATGGTGACCGTGCTACTCTGTGGTCTGCACCGTATGGGCAGCATCCAAAATCATATTCTACCCCATGTATTTTACCCAGGACATGGCATTTTGCAGTTATAACACTTTCTGGACCAGTCAGGGAAATGTAGGAATTTTTTGATTTTTAAATAGGAAATCGCTTGCCGGATGGCAATCCACGGTAAACCCTGATTGGGAATGTTCCACAGGGCCGTAAGGGCCTTGGTACAGCTATGGGTTTGGAGAGTTGAGAACTAGTACCAATTGGGCGACCCCAGCTTCTTGGGATGACGGATTAGAGGGTAAACTCCGCTCCCAACCGTTTTATTCCGTTAACAAGGTTCAATAGCCCATTTGATACGTATAAGGTCACCTTAGGGAAATCTTGGGGCGGTTATCATAAAAGAGTGCCTATTCAGGTCGCAACCATGTTATGATTGGGCAAACAGATCAAAAAGTGGGCGCACACGGTAGGGCCCCTATGGATATTGCCTCCCTATTTCCTCTTCGTTACGGTGACAGCCTTACCCATCATACGTATAGCCATACTTACTGCCATAGCCCAGGTTCACGAGCGGTACGGCATTGAGCACCAAGCTCATGTTTTTCAGCTTGCCCGTCTGTTTGGCTTCCAGCACAAAGTCCATCAATCGTTTTTTGGTGAAATCGGCCCGGGTTATGTACAAGGTTAGGGCGGCATGTTTGTTGATCAAGAAGGTGTCTGCAATGAGTAGGGCCGGGGCCGTATCCACCACCACATAGTCAAACTGTTGTTCCAGATCTGCAAAAAGGGTCCCTAAACGTTTCTTCTGTAACAATTCTGCCGGATTGGGCGGTATGGAGCCTGAGGGCAAAATGGTCAAATGCTCATTTAAGGGCGTTCCCTGAAAGAGATGTTCCAACTCCTGTTTGTCATTGACCAAGTAATCACTGACGCCCAACACCTTGCTCAGGTTTTTCTGATAGCGCTGCAGCTGGGGGTTCCGCAGGTCCCCGCCCACCAAGACCACTTTTTTTCCGGTCAAGGCCAGGGTAATGGCCAAATTGGTGGCCACAAAGGTCTTGCCTTCCCCCTTAATGGAAGAGGTCACGAAAATGGAAAGGCCCCGATCGGGCGTTTCCGGTTCTACTTTTAAATACTGTAGGTTGGCGGATAGGATACGGAAGGCTTCGGCCAGCACGGACCGGTCGTTGTCCTTGATCAGTTCGGCTTCTTTTTTTCCAATGATGGGCAACTCACCCACAATGGGGATGTCCTTATGGCGCTTTTCCAAGTCCTCCCTGCTTTGGATCTTGTCATTGAGCAATTCACGCCCCCGGATCACGGCAAAGGGCAGCAAGAGGCCCATGATAAGACCAAGGCCCAAGACCACCTTGGGGCTGGGGGAGATGCTACCACCGGAGCTGTAGGCCGTGTCCACGATTTTGGCCTTGGGGCCGGTCACGGAGAGTTCCAAGGTGTTTTCCTCCCGTTTTTGGAGCAGGTACAAATAAAGGGATTCCTTGATGTTCTGTTGGCGCTCAATGCCGCGTACCGCCCGTTCCTGGCCCGGTACCTTGGAAATTTGGGAGCCGATGAGCCCGGCCCTTTTCTGTAGGCTGTTCTGGTTGATCGTTAAATTTTGTCGTTGGGCTATGAGACTGGAGCGGACGTTGTTGCGGAGCTGGTCAATTTGTTCGTTCAGCCGCATGACCAAGGGGTTTCTTTCCGTGGAGCTCGCCAAGAGCCGATCGCGTTCCAGAATGAGGGCGTTGTAATCATTCACGAATTCAGTGGCGCTGCTTTCCAGGCCCAAGTTGGTGGGCAGCAGGTTGTCCGTACCGGAGTCCATGTAATTCAGCATGGACTGGGTCACCTCCAATTGGGTCTCCACCTGCTGCCGGCGTTGGTTGTATTCGCTCACGTTCTGGATCATCATGCTGGATTCCGCACCAATGTTGGTCAGGCGGTTCACCGCCTTAAAGGATTCCTTGCCCGACTCCACGGAGTCCAGTTCGCTATTGATGATCCTAAGGCGTTCGTCAATGAACTCGGCCGTATTTTTCGCAATGAGGTTTTTGTCCGCTATGGCCTCCTTGTTGTATTCAAAGACCAATTGGTTAAGGATGTCTTCCGCCTTTTGGGGCACGCGGTCTTCCAATTGCAGTTGGATCAAGGTCGCCTGTTCGTCCACGAGGGCCACTTCCAAGGCCCTTCCGTGGGCCGCGGCCACACTGATCGGGGTCACAAAACGCACCAAGACCTCTGTCCAGTCATTGGGAGGCATGTCCTCATTGCCCTTTTCGGTAATGGCAAAATCCACAAAGTCCAACGAAATGGGCGTATCCAATTGGGTGGGCATTACGTGGCCCGTGTTTTCGTTGACCAACTGCAGGCCGTTGGCTCTTTTTTGTACCCTATAGCTATTGTTCTCGTCCGTAATGGCTTGTTGGAGTTTAGCCTCATCCAACCGCAGTACCTGGATTTTTATGGGGCTATTGGTGTAGAGCTCTTTGGCAATGAAACCATCATCGTCTATGTACTGTATGTTCAAATTAAGGGCCTTCACCGCATTCAGCATAAGCCGCTTTGAGGTCAGCAGACCCAGTTCATTGCCCATGCTGTTGGTGCTGAGCCCACTGAAGAGGTTCACGTCAAATCCGCCGGGCACTTTGTTGTTTCCCTTGGTTTCCTCATCCTTTACAATGATCGTGGCTGTACTGGTGTAATGCTTGGGTGCGTAGAGGATATAGGTCACTGCCAAGGCCAAAAAAATAAAGGCGGTGCCCAAGAACCAGGGCCAATAAGGTTTGTAGCGGTCTACGAAGGCGCGTAGATCAAAATCATGGGGTTCCTCCACCACGGGCAAATATTTGTACTCTTCTGTAGCCATATACACTTAGAATTAATACCATTGATGCTGTCGGGGGTACGGCACTGGAGTGCTACTGACGTTACCGATGTGTTTTTCGGGGCGCAAGGTACGCAAAACCACCCTTTTTTGGGGTATTGGGTTCTCTTTTTTGACCTTTTCCATAGCCTGAATTACTGTTCATCGGCTATTTTGCCCAACTGAACGGACCAAGCCGGAAAATGTTTATCATGAGAGGGGCCGCCACGAGCGGCTTGGCAAGCCTTACTGGCCCTTCCCGGGTTGGGCCCGGGCGGGTGTTATTTTTGCCCGGATCAGGTGAACG
>CAKZLG010000017.1 GCA_937125035.1 uncultured Maribacter sp.
ATTCTGTGCGATCCCCACAGGGCAGCGGTCATGGGCCATGACTTCAAATCTACCCTAAAAGCCACGACCATGACCTCTCCAGACATTAGGGCAGGGGTTTCCTTATTGATCGCAGCACTTTCTGCCAAAGGAACATCCACCATACACAATATTGAACAGATCGATCGCGGCTACGAGAACATAGACGAGCGCTTGCGGGCCATTGGCGCCCATATCGTTAGGGTGTGATCAGGTAGTTCCAAATCCCCAAGCCAAAGGCCGAGGTCCAAACAAAGGTCCGGAGCCAATTTAGGCGCACCAATCTCTCGGAAATAGATTGCGTATCCCCGCTATGCTCCACCTTGGCGTGTAAGGGTACAAAGAGGGCAAAGGTGAGCAACCATGCCAATAGGACCAGCACCAGTTTAAATACGTTAGAGAAATGAGGCGCAGAAAAAGCCAACCATCCAGATGCGAACAACTGCCCTATCATCAAGGGCACGACCACCATTGAAATGCGAACGGTATAAGTGCGATGCCATGATTGCAGTTCAGAATGGCCAAAGTGCCCAAAACTGGGATAAATGACCAATTGTACCAGCCAAATTAGGACGAGTAGGCCGGCATCAAATAGGAGGGAAGCCAAGGGCATTAGGCAAAAAGGATATCTTTTACGTGTACAAAGAAGGGCAGTACCGATGCATGTTTTTCCCGAAGTACCTGCTCCTCATTAAAAATGGCATCAATTTGCTCCATTTTCAATTGTTGGGCGCTATCTCCCAGTCCATAATCATAGAAGGCCATGCTCCAATCCTTGAACAGAGCCCGATCATACTCCTCTTTTTGAATAAGTTCAACCGTGTGGTGTCGCTTATCGTTTATGATTTTTCCGTAGAGCTGTTCCAATTCCTTTTCATCACCTTCCAGCAACTGTAGGAAATGAGCGTTATGGTACAGGAGGCAACCGGTAATGCCCTGTTCGGCATTGTGATCTTTCGCCTTGCTCAACATACTATAGATTTCGGGCAGTAGAAAGGAATCATTCGCTACAGAACGGTAAATGAGGGAATGCATACAAAAGGTTTATAACTTGTTAACGCCTAAATGTATAAAAACCAGTTTGGACTAGGGCATGCATCTTTAAATTATACTGAAATTTAACAACAAACCTTTGGCGTCTTGATAATATCCTGTTCATTTCTCCACCAAATCCCCATTGGGATATTGGGCAAACCTACCGCGGTCCTTGTTATGCACGTTATCCGGATAGGGCCAGGGCCACCCCCCAAATTGGGTACGTCGAAATTGGTCCATCACCTGTTGAATTTCTGCTTGTGTGTTCATGACAAATGGGCCGTATTTGGCCACAGGCTCGTTGATGGGCTTGCCTTGTAACAGCAGGAAACAGCCTTTTTTTATCCCATTTTCCAAAACCACTTCTTGGCCCGCATCCAAGGAAATGCCATGGTTGGGCAGAATGCGCTCTCCTTCTATGTGCACTGCCGACCCCTCATAAAAATAAAGCGTTCGGTTTACGGGTGCCTTTGCCTTGGGTAGGGTAAGAGTACCTTCCGCTTCCATTTTTATGTTCCAAATGGCCACCTCGTTCATGGGGTCCGCCGCCCATGAATCCGGTGCCGGTGCTTGGGCGGGCATATCGCGATAACTGCCCGTCACTATTTTGATGGACGCCTGTTTTTCCTGGATCACGGGGATATCTTCGTGCCACAGCATCTTAAAGTGCGGATCTACAAATTTGTTCGCTTTGGGCAGGTTCAACCAGATTTGGAAGAGTTCCATTGTATTTTCCTTGGTATCGTGCAGCAGGGGAAACATTTCTGAATGCTGAACCCCCCGTCCGGCGGTCATCCATTGCACGTCCCCTTGGCCAAACCTGCCGGCCGCGCCCAGGGAGTCGGAATGGTCACAAAAACCCTTGTTTACCATGGTAACGGTTTCAAAACCACAATGAGGATGTGATGGAAATCCGGGAATGGTGGTGCCATGGTACATACGCCAACCGTCTTTTATGGTAAAGTCATTGCCCAAAGGCCGGCCTTGCAAGTGGCTGGGGTCTGGGCCCATGTCCCCATTACCTTTTGGATAGTGATCTAGATGATAGACGCAGAACAAAAAGGGATCCTGTGTTTGCCAAGGAAATCCCAACTCAAATATTTGAAGTACTTTTTTACCCATGTGATGCAGGTTTATTTAGATGAAGAAGGCGGCCATGCTATGGATGAACGGCATCATTGATCTCTACCCAATTGTTTTCAGGGTCTTGTACATAGATTTGCCGAACCCCATCTGCCCTTAAGGTCACCGCATTGGCCTTTCCGGGCCAGTCAGAAAAAGGAATCTCCTTGTTCCGAAGATGGGCAATGAGTTCATCCAAACGCTGGGTCGCCAAACAGAGGTGCACACTTTTACTGTGCTCCATGGCCACACTGTCTTTGCCAATAAGGTGCAATTGTGAGTTGCCGTGGATGCGAAACCATCTAAAACCACTTGGGGCAGAGGGGTGGGGTATTTCCTCCAAGTTGAGGACGTTCTTGTAAAACGCCCCGGTCTTGGCCAAATCTTTAACAATCAGCGAATAATGATCATATTGGAACCCAAAATTGGGCGACTGGCCGTCTTCCTGTGCCAGTAGGGTCCCACCAAAAAGAAAAAGGACCATGAGTCCCAGGACCCCCAGTTTACGTTTTGTTGCCCAAGGCATCGATTTTTCTTTGGATTTCATCTGCGGCTGCATATTTTTCATCGCTTGCTTTTCTATTGGTTTTTGAAAGATCAAAAGCCTCTTTCATCAACTTTTGATAGGTTTCCTGTAATTTTTCTTTTTCCGTTTTCTTTTTAAATAATCCAAACATAGCAATTGTTTTTTTAATTCTTACCAATGGGGGGAGGTCCATCGATCATGGGTTCATAGACTTCGTCCCCTTTTCTCGTTTTAAACTCTTCCTTTACGGCATCAATGAGCTTTTGGTCCTCAAAGAGGTCCACCATGGTCATGGCCATGGCTTTGGAGGCATAGGCCATACCTTTATGGCCAATGCTCATGCCCCCACACGCTACCACGGCCCATGAATGCCAAGGTGTGTCTTTGGGGGCCACTGTGACTCCTAGATTGATGTTGGTCACGTTCCAGC
>CAKZLG010000018.1 GCA_937125035.1 uncultured Maribacter sp.
GGGATGTATGCGGTTTACCACGGACCCAAAGGATTATCCTACATTGCCAACAAAGTACATGCCTCTGCGGTTTCCTTGAAAAAAGGGCTGGAGGCCATGAACATCAAAATCGTCAATACCTCCTTTTTTGATACGGTGACGGTAAAGGCCAGTAAAAAGGCCGTACGCCCTATGGCAGAACAGAACGGCATCAACTTTCTATATGTAGACGAGGATACGATCAGTATTGCCCTGAACGAGGCTACCTCCTTAAAGGACGTGAACCTCATTCTTGCCCTCTTTTCCAAAGCCTTGGGCCTGGAAGCACTGCCTATGGAACATTTGGTGGAAGACCATGCCCTTCCGGAGGCGTTGGTACGAAAAAGCACCTTCTTGGAAAACAAGGTCTTCAACAGCTATCATTCAGAAACGGAATTGATGCGGTACATTAAAAGATTGGAACGCAAAGACCTGGCCCTGAACCACAGTATGATCTCTCTGGGCAGCTGTACCATGAAACTCAACGCGGCAACGGAAATGTTACCGCTGAGCCAGAGCCAATGGGGCAACATTCATCCTTTTGTGCCCATAGATCAGGCAGAGGGTTACCAGATCATGTTGAAGGCGCTTGCCAAAGACCTTACCGAGATCACCGGTTTTGCAGATACTTCCCTACAGCCCAATTCAGGGGCACAGGGCGAATATGCAGGTCTCATGGTGATCCGCGCCTATCACGAGGCCCGTGGGGAGGGCCATAGAAATATTTGTCTGATCCCGGCCTCGGCACACGGCACCAATCCCGCTTCAGCGGTAATGGCGGGCATGGAGGTCGTGGTCACCAAGACCGATGAAAAGGGAAACATAGACCTTCTAGACCTTGAGGAAAAAGTATTGGAACATTCTGAGCACCTTGCGGCACTCATGGTCACCTATCCTTCTACCCATGGGGTCTTTGAATCTTCCATTAGACAGATCACACAGCTCATCCATGACCATGGGGGCCAAGTGTATATGGATGGTGCCAATATGAATGCCCAAGTTGGCCTCACCAACCCGGCCACCATTGGTGCGGATGTTTGCCATCTAAACCTTCACAAAACCTTTGCCATTCCCCACGGGGGTGGAGGGCCTGGGGTAGGACCTATTTGTGTGGCACCTCAGTTGGCACCATTTTTACCCAGCAACCCGGTCATACCCACCGGTGGTGAGCAATCCATAACGGGTATTTCGGCAGCGCCGTGGGGCAGTGCTTTGGCCTGTATCATTTCGTACGCCTATATAAAAATGCTTGGAGAGGAAGGCCTGCGCCAATCCACAGAGATGGCCATTTTGAACGCTAATTATATCAAACACCGCTTGAGTGGCGGTTATGACGTACTCTATACGGGCGAAAAAGGCCGTGCCGCCCATGAAATGATCATTGATTGCCGACCGTTCAAGGCCAAGGGAATTGAGGTAACGGATATTGCAAAACGATTGATGGATTACGGATTCCATGCCCCTACAGTTTCATTTCCCGTAGCCGGCACCATGATGATCGAGCCCACGGAAAGTGAGAGCCTAGCGGAACTGGACCGTTTTTGTGATGCCATGATGGCCATTAGGAAAGAGATCGATGCCTGCAGTGCAGAGGACCCGCACAATGTGCTTAGAAATGCCCCGCACACCCTAGAGATGCTCACCCAAGACCAATGGGATTTTCATTATAGTAGGCAGCAAGCGGCATTTCCTTTACCATATGTGGCCGAGAACAAATTTTGGCCGTCCGTACGCCGGGTGGATGATGCCTATGGCGATCGTAATTTGATATGTACCTGTGCGCCCATAGCCGCCTACGCTGAAGCATAGCGCAAAATACGCGGATACCACCTATGACACTATGCCCCTGCACAACGCCGGGGCATCTTTATTGGGTGACCTTAGCGCTGTCGTGGGCATCGTAATTCCCATTGAAAGCCCCATGGATGGTTTTTGGAATAATGTTAACTTTCATAAAATTCGAATACACTTCATGAAAATAGCCATTACAGGCACGGGAAGCTATCTACCAGAGCGGATTGTAGCCAACCGTGATTTTGAGGACCATGAATTCTTAAATTCAGATGGAAGTTCCTTTCCCCAAAACACCCCAACCCTCATACAAAAATTCAAGGCCATCACCGGGATAGCCCAACGCCGGTACGCGCCAAATACCTTGAATGCCTCCCACTTGGCACACAAGGCGGCCGAACGGGCCATCAAGGATGCGGGTGTGGACCAAGAACAATTGGATTATATCATTGTAGCGCACAATTTTGGGGATGTTGCATATGGTGAGTCGCAAAGCAATATGCTGCCCAGTTTGGCCACGCGCGTTAAACACCTTCTCGGTATAAAAAATCCGGGCTGTGTGGCCTATGATATTATCTTCGGTTGCCCAGGATGGATAGAGGGCATTGTGCAAGCAAAGGCTTTTATAAAAAGTGGGCTGGCCCAGAAATGCCTGGTCATTGGGGCAGAGACCCTTTCTAGGATCGTTGATCCTTATGACCGAGATTCCATGATATATGCTGATGGTGCTGGGGCCTGCCTTGTGGAGGCCAGTGATACCGAAGGTGACATACTGGGGCATGCCTCCGCCACCTATGCCCATGACGAAGCCTTTTTCCTATTCTACGGAAAATCGTACAAAAAGTCAGATGAAAAACGCCGTTACATAAAGATGTACGGAAGGAAAATCTATGAGTTTGCGGTGACCCATGTGCCAGAGGCGATGAAAAACTGTTTGGACCAAAGCGGGGTGCCCCTATCCGAAGTTAAAAAAATACTCATCCACCAAGCCAACGAAAAAATGGACGAGGCCATTGTAAAGCGGTTTTACCAACTCTACGGCCAAGAAAAGCCCAAAGACATCATGCCCATGATCATTGGGGAACTGGGCAACAGTTCTGTGGCCACCATCCCCACATTGTTGGACCTTTTGAAAAAAGGAAAAGTACCCCATCATCAAATACAACCGGGAGATGTTGTTATCTTTGCAAGTGTTGGCGCGGGAATGAACGTCAACGCAATTGTTTACAGGATGTAACATGTACGAGAACACCTATCCCAACAAACGGTTTGGGCATACACTGGAATTTTTAAAGAAGCATATTTCCACGGATGAGCCAGTACTTGATCTGGGTGTGGAAAATCCTTTTTCCAAGATCATGAAGGCCGAAGGGTATCAGGTGGAAAACACCTCTGGGGAAGATTTGGATGTGGTGTACACCACTGTAGTACAATCCGAAGCCACCGTAGTCACCGCCTTTGAAATATTTGAACATCTTTTGGCCCCCTTTAACGTACTACGGGAAATAAAAGCCAATAAGTTGGTGGCCAGTATCCCCCTGCGGCTCTGGTTCTCACCGGCCTATCAAAGCAAGACAGATCCATGGGACCGCCACTATCACGAGTTTGAGGATTGGCAGTTCAACTGGCTCTTGGAAAAGACAGGTTGGGTCATTAAGGACAGTGCCAAGTGGACCAACCCCGTAAACAAAATAGGGCTTAGACCATTATTACGAACGTTTACGCCGCGTTATTATATAGTTTACGCAGAAAGGGCCCAATAGTGAGGTACTATGTGATCATACCCGCGCACAATGAGGAGGCTTTTTTGGGACAGACCCTTACCTCTGTGACCCAGCAGACCTTCTTACCGGCAAAAGTAGTGGTGGTGAACGATCATTCCACTGATGGCACAAGCAGCGTCATCTCCCAATTTACAGAGGTATACCCCTTCATTAAACAGCTCAACGTGACCTCTGGCAACGAGCATTTGCCGGGCAGCAAGGTAATCCGCGCCTTCAACTTGGGGCTGCAACTACTGGATGACCATTATGATTTCATAGTTAAATTGGATGCTGATGTGGTATTGCCCCCCAACTATTTTGAAACGCTACACAATGTCTTTAGTAACCACCCCAATATTGGCATTGCGGGCGGCTTCATCCATGAACAGGACAAACTAGGACATTGGGTGCTGAACCACCCCATGGACAAAGACCATGTGAGGGGCGCCATAAAAGCCTATAGCAAACCCTGTTTTAACGCCATTGGCGGCCTTAAGGAAGCCATGGGCTGGGATACGGTAGACGAGCTTTTGGCCAAATACCATGGCTATACCATCTACACAGACTCCCATCTGAAGGTGCAGCATCTGCGCCCTTTGGGAAAAGCCTATAACAGTAAGGCCAAACTTCTGCAAGGCCGCGCCATGTTCCGTATGCGATATGGCTTTTGGATAAGCATGATCGCCTCTTTGAAAATGGCCTGGAAACAGAAGAGAGGTGTCGCCTTTCAAGACAATATGCTGGGGTATTTAAAGGCCAAAAATGAGGCAGTATCCTATTTGGTATCACCGGAAGAGGGAAAATTCATAAGGCAGCTACGTTGGCGCAACATCAAGAAAAAACTAAGGCCATAAAAAAAAGCCACCCTGTTGGGGTGGCTCGTTCTTTTATTTGGGCTTAATTATTAAAAGCCTAGTTCTTTCTTTACATCCGCCAAAAGGTCCTTACCTCTGGCCACGAGCAGTCCGCCTCCGGGTTGAGCGTCTATGACGTAATCAAAGCCCTGTGCCGTGGCTACCTTTTCAATGGCCGCCTTGGCCTTTTCAGAAATGGGCGCAAAAAGCTCGGCTTGCTTTTGTTGTATTTCCTGTTGTGCGTTCTGTTGAAACTCACCTACGGTCTTCTCCATGCCCTGTAGCTCAACGGCCCTTTTATCATTCTCCTCCTTTGATTTGGATGGCGCTTCATTCTGATACTGGGTAAACTTATTACGGAGTTCTGTCATGGATGCCTGTATATCTGCCTGATACGTTTCGGATAGTTTTTTAAGTTCGGCCTCAGCGGCCTTCATCTCTGGCATATCGGCCAATAATTGGGTCACGTCTATGTGGGCGACCTTACTCTGGGCATTCACAAAGCTGGTTGCCCCTACGAACAACATTAAAGCGACAGCTATTTTTTTTACGTTTTTCATGAGTTACTATTTAATTCTTAATTGAGTGTTAATTAATGGTTCTTACTTCTGACTATTATTATTTTCCTTTTCTTCTGTATTATTTTCCCGTTCCTCTAATTTTTCCTTTTTCTTGGCCTCCCTTTCCTCTAAGAGTTTTTTGCGCCTTTCCTCATAGGCTTTTTTCCGTTCTTCCCTCAATTTGAGCTGCTCTTCCCTTCTTTCTGCTACGGTCTTTTCCCTGGCCGCTTCAGCTTCTTGCGCCCGTTCCAGACGCTCTTTGAGCGCGTCGCTCAGTTCTTGATCCGCTTCTTCCTCCGCTGCTGCATCAAACGCCTCTAAACGGCTTCGTTCCTCTGCGTTATTCTTGGGCTTGCTTATTTTTCTTGTCCTTGCAATGCCCCTGAGGATCAACTCGCTAATATCGTGCCTTTTTTCGGAGTACAACATTACAACATCCGCAGATTTATCAAAAATAAAATCATATTTTTTATTCGCCCCAATTTTTTGCACTTCATTGAACACTTGGTCCTGTATGGGCTGTATCAACCTTTTTTTCTGTAGGACCAGATCTCCTTGTGGGCCAAAACGGTCTTGCTGGTAGGCTATGGTCTCCTTTTCCATGAGCTGTATCTCTTCCTCTCTTTCCGCAATGAGCTCTGGTGTTAAAAGCACCTTTTCCGCCATGAGGTCTTTCTTCATTTGGTCCACTTGGCTTTGGCGCTGCTCTATTTCCACCTTCCATTTTTGCACCTTGGTATCCAACTGATCTGTGGCCTCACGGTATTCCTCCACGTTCTCCAGGATATATTCCATATCCACATAGGCAATGCGTACACCTCTCTGTGCCAGTACGGATAGTCCTGCCATCTGGGCCATCACTATAAAAAGAACTTTAAATCTCACCTTCATTTGTAATATCGTTTAATCCAATAGAAAATATCGTGCCAAAATTACTAAAACTTTTAAAAT
>CAKZLG010000019.1 GCA_937125035.1 uncultured Maribacter sp.
TAATGGCAGGCCTGCTTGCAAAAGGGGATGTGGATGTACAAGCCCCCCCCGCCCCCAATAGGGGAGCTATTCTCAGTAGTCATACCAAACAGATATTTTAAGCATCAATTAACTGTTTGCAGTTTCCAGTTGGCAGTTTCCAGTTGGCAGGTTTTATTTCTTGGTTATTCCGACCCAAATTTAGAAGGATTGTTGATCATGTAATTTATAAGTTTACCGACCTGTTCACTTTCTTTAATAAATTCATCATAATGAACTTGTTCAATGTATTTACACTCTAATGCAAATTCTAACCAGGTTTGAGTTTCAGAATTTTCCGCGTCACTTTCAGTTAATTTGCTGATAAAATTCTTCGGATATCTTCTTTTACGATAGGCCTCTGCAATATTGGCGCTCACGCTTCTAGAAGAACGCCTAATCTGGTCGGTCAATGAATATTTCTCTTCCGTAGGAAACGACTTGGAAATGTAAAAGATTTTCATCGCTAAAGCAAAAGACCTTTTATAGGCCAATAAATCTTGAAACTGCATTTAATTTAATTTTATCCCCTACTTAGACGGATTACTGCAAACTGAAACTGTGAACTGTTTACTTATTAACTCTTTTCTCATTCTGTTTCACAAAAGCCCCCCAGCCACTATAGCTTTTCCCCACCTCTACCCGGCCGGCATTGTAAAAATGGCATACTGCCGCGGCGAGTCCGTCTGTGCTGTCCAGGTTTTTGGGAAGGGTTTTTAGGCCCAACAGCCCTTGCAGCATTTTGGCCACCTGTTCCTTGCTGGCATTGCCGTTTCCGGTAATGGCCATCTTTATTTTCTTGGGAAGGTATTCCGTAATGGGGATCTGCCGGGAAAGTCCGGCCGCCATGGCCACGCCCTGGGCCCTGCCCAATTTGAGCATGGACTGTACGTTCTTGCCATAAAACGGGGCTTCAATGGCAATTTCATCTGGGTGGTGGGTCTCTATGAGCTCCAAGGTACGTTCAAAGATGAGCTTCAACTTTATATAGGGATCATTATACTTTTTCAACTGGAGTTCGTTCATCTGCAGGAACTCCATTTTTTTGTCCACCACACGGATGAGGCCAAACCCCATGATGGTGGTACCGGGATCTATGCCCAATATGATCTTTTCTTTTGCCAAGTTGCTAAGGTGTGTTTAATACAATGGGAATTCGGTATTTCGTGCTCACGGGAATGCCCCTTTTCAGTGCGGGTGCCAGAGCGGGCAGGGTGTTGAGACTTTGTGCTATGATTTCTTCCAGTTGGGGCATGTTTTCAATGAGCACTGGGTCCTTTTCCATATCCTTTACAATGACCTTGCCGGCCGTGTTCACCACAAAGGTAACCATTATGGTTGGGTCCATATCCGCTCCCAAAGCAAATTCATGGGTGGCCAGGGCCATGCTCAAATGTTGGGAGAGCTGCTCTTCAAAACAGGCCCGCTGTACCGGCTTGGTGGCATTTTCATCACAGGCACTGAATAAGGGGTAGGCATCCACGGAATTCCAATCGATCTGCTGTATTTCGGTGGCCAAACGCTCTTGGGTACGTTTTTCCTTGGATTCCATAAACGAGCAGGACCCTAAGAGCATCCCGATAAATCCAAAGAGCAGCAACCGATTCATTTTCCAAAAGTATGATGGAAATTACGATTTTTTAGGGACTTAAGCAGCTGTCTTATTGGCTAGCGTGCTTCAAAAGCCTTATACCGGTTGGGCAGTGCCGTTGCCATTTCCTCAATTCAGTTTGAAGGTAACAGGTATGGAATAGGGCACCGCTACCGCCTTCCCTTGGTGCCTGCCCGGTTGCATATTGGGCAACCGTTCGACAATGCGCTTTACTTCCCCTTCCAAAAGAGCATGTGGACCCCTAGTCTTTATATGTTCAATGACACCTTCTTGGTTTATCGTAAAAACCGTACTTACTTGGCCTTGAATACCTGCCATTTGGGCCTCTTCTGGGTAATGGAAGTTTTTACTGATATGACGCATTATTTTTTCATTGAAACAGGCCCTGGGGTCCTCGGCGCCCTCACAGCCTGGAAAGATGGGGGCTTTCTCAATAGAGGTGAAGGTTATTTCTTCACTATCATCCAACTGAAAAGTAACAGGTATGGAATAGGGCACCGCTACCGCCTTACCTTGATGCTGGCCAGGTTCCATTTTTGGCAAACGGGATATGATGCGGTTTACTTCATCCTCCAAAAGCCTATGGGGCCCTCTCTGTTTTATGTCTTGTATGTTACCTGCGGCATCTATGGTAAAGAGGACACTTACCCTACCTTCTATGCCCAAGTCCTGCGCCTCTTGGGGGTAGTTGAAATTTTTGCTGATGTGCCGTATCATTTTTTCATTGAAACAGGCCCTGGGGTCCTCGGCGTCCTCACAGCCTGGAAAGATGGGTACTTTGTCTATAGCGGCAAAAGGAATGGTGCCATTGGGTAATTTGATCTGCAAGGGTGTGGAAGCAGCACCCTTGAAAAAACTGAAATCCTGATCCAACACCTTAGATTCAATATGCATCTTGGCTGGAATAAGAGCATTTCCCGGCCCTGATATTCCCGAGCCTTCTGGAGCTTTGCTCAATGTTATTTTGGATGTATTGTCCCTTATGACCAAGCTCCATTCTTGCGGCTGCGCCAAAAGGGTCTGTAAGTAGTGCATCGTTTGGTTTTCTTCCTCCTCGGTTAGATTTTCCAAATCCCCTACCACAATGTTTTGGTGGAGGTCCACTTTTTCCTCTATGCCTTCTTCACAGGATGTATAGAACAACATTCCCATCATTATGGGCACAAGTACCAAATACTTCAATTGACTGATTTTACTCGATTTTGCTTTTTGTAACATGACTATTCGTTTTTTGATTAATGATTTTGTGAAAAATTGATTGATGAATGAAATATGTTCCGTCTGGAAAATTTGTGACAATAATTGCTGATAATGTTCCCCCCTCCTTTCTTTGGCCACTTGGGCATCGGCAATGAATTCGTGGAGTTCTGATGTCCTACTTTGATAGACATATACGAGCGGATTGAACCAGCCAACAATACGCATCAGTTCAAAAAATAGAAGATCCCAGGTATGGCCCTGTCTTATATGTACCATTTCATGTGCAATGATGGCATCATGCTGTTTGGCGAATAGTTTGTCTCCCAAGAAAATCGACCTGAAAAAGGAAAAGGCAAACGTACTATTCGCAATGATGATTTGGGTGAAATCTGGATATTTGATCCGTTTCCCCTGTTTTTTCAACTGGTACAACCGCCTTACTTTGATCAAGAATAGTACCGCAGCCATGATCATTCCCAAATATAGGACCCATTCTTGCCAGCCCAATTGATGTGAGGGGTTGTTGGATGATTGAACCGTAATGGCCGGACCGTCCAAACGCCACAAAAACTCTGAATAGCCAGCAAATGGCTGTGACAACCTGGTTTTAAGGGCTTCTATCTTTACCCAAGGCAATACCATAGAAATAACATAGCTGCTCAGCAAATACACCCTGTTCCATTGAAAAAAGGTTTCCCGCTTGAGAAATATGTCATAAATGACCAAAAACACCCATTGGAAGGCCATGCACTCCAAGATATATTGTAACATTCTGTACCGTTTTATTTCTTTTCCCCGTCCAAGGGGTCTTCCATCTTCTTTATTTCCTTCAAAACCGATTCCAGCTCGGACAGGCCCATATCATTTTTCTTCATAAAGAAGGAAACCATACTTTTAAAAGAGCCTTGAAAGTAATTATCCACCAGTTGGTTGATGGATTGGTGGCTATAATCCGATTTTTTCACCAAAGGAAAATAGAGGTGGCCCCTACCCTCCTTCTCGTGGCCCACAAAACCTTTGTCCTCCAAAATCCGTACAATGGTGGACACCGTGTTATAGGCCGGTTTGGGTTCTGGTAGTTCGGCTATGAGCGCCGCCACATTCGCCTTTTCCAACTGCCATAGGAGTTGCATCACTTCTTCCTCCGCTTTTGTTAATTGCCTCATTCAACTAATGTTTTAGTTCTATATGGATTCAAATATAACTAAATATTTAGTTTTAACTAATTTTTTAGTTAAAAAAGATGTGCGGAGATAGTTGTTTGGCCCATCCCCTTCCTTCTGGCCGGGGCACGCCCGCCCATTTTTGGAGGGCCATGTAACAAATTGCGTGTATCTTCGTCCCATTGAAAATACCGTACTATGGATTTGTTCTTGCTTATTCTTGGCCTCGTCTTTATGGTGGTTGGCATCTTGGGAAGTTTTCTTCCCGTACTACCGGGGCCGCCCCTAAGTTGGCTGGGGCTGCTCCTATTGCACCTGACCAAAGCAGTGACCCTCAGTTGGTGGTTTTTGGGAACTACCTTGGCCATTGCCCTTTTCATCTTTGCCATGGATTATGTCATCCCCGCCATGGGCACCAAAAAATTTGGCGGTACCCGCGCCGGCATGATTGGCACCACCATAGGATTGCTGGTGGCCCTGTTCTTCCCCATCTTTGGCCCTTTGGGCATTATCATTTGGCCCTTTATTGGGGCATTGGTAGGGGAATTGATGAACAAGGCCGACAAAAAAACGGCCACTAAGGCCGCCTTTGGTTCGTTTTTGGGCTTTTTAACAGGCACCTTTCTAAAATTCTTGGTGGCCGTGGTGTTCTTAGGCCTCTTTATTTCAAAAGCTTGGGAGCACAGAGCAGCCCTTTTTCCCTATTTTGATTGATGACTACAACCAGCGTACCTTTTCCTCCAGTAGACCTCGGGTCCTTTCCGGTTGGGGCTCGTCATAATGGCCCATATACAGAAAACCCAAGCAGCGTTCCCCTTCGTTCATTTCAAAAAATTCGCCCATGTGGGTGATGAGTCCCGGGGAACTCCAATAGCAGCCAATGCCCAATTCAGTACAGCAAAGCCACATATTCTGTACGGCCATGGCGGTGGCAGCAATTTCTTCCCATTCGGGCAGACTTTCCAAGGGATCGCGTTGCATACAAATGGCAATGACAGCAGCAGAGCGCTGTGCATTTTCCTGTAATTTTCTGATTTTTATCTGTTTGGGCCTAGGGTCCACTTCTTGGTACTTTTGGGAAAGGAACAGTCCCAATTCCTCTTTCTTTTTTCCCATGAGCACTTTGAATCGCCATGGTTCTGTCTTTTTATGGGTAGGGGCCCAATTGGCCGCCTCCAAAAGGCGCTCTATCGTGGCCCGATCAATGGGTTGGTCATTGTACTGCGCCGGAAACACAGAACGCCTCTGGCGTATCACATCAAAAATCATAAGCTTCTGTTTTTAAGGTTCAAGATACGCGCAAGAGCAGATCTATACAATTTTTTAATACAGGATTGGGATTGTCCTTTTTCCAAATAACGGAGAGGGACGCTTTTTGTGGGATGTCCTTTAGCTCAATGAATTTAACCCGCATCTGAAATCCGCCCTGTAGCGCCGTGGGCACTATGGCAATGCCCAAATTGTTCTCTACCAACCTAAAGATGGTCTGGGCGTGTACCGATTCGTGCGAAACTTTCGGTTTAAAACCCGCATCTGAACAGATTCCCATAATGGTATCATAATAATGGGGGCTGTATTCCGGGGGAAACAGGATAAAATCGTCTTGGGCAAAACGCTGCATACCGTTATAATCCCTTGTCAGCATTGGGTAATTTTCAGGCAGCACTAAGGAAAACGTATCTTGGTACACCGTGAACATTTCCAAATCCGCAGGCACTTTGGCCAAACGTACAAAGCCCATATCCAGTTCATCGTTTAAAATGGACGCCACTTGATCCGTATTGCTCCGCTCTCCCAAGGTGGTCTTGATTTTTGGGTAGCGCTTTTTGAGTCGCAACAACAGATCCGGAACAACATTCTGCATGGCAGACCCCAAGAATCCAATACGAAGCTCTCCACTGTCTCCTGTCCCAATAAGCTGCAATTGGCGTTTGGTATCTTGGATATCCTTGAACAGTAAGGCCACCCGCTGCTTTAAAAAATGCCCCGCCGGCGTCAAGGACACTTTTTTCTTATCCCTTATGAACAATTGGGCCGCCAACAACTCCTCCATTTGTTTGATCTGCCTACTGAGCCCAGGTTGGGAAATGAACAGCTTATCTGCCGCTTTTCTAAAGTGCAGTTCCTCGGCCACGGCCATAAAATAAACATAGTGGCGCAATTCTACTTGATAATCCATATGCATTGATTGCATCATTACATGGTATTGGTGATTATCAAAACTAATCAATAAATTGAAAAGGTAATACAGGTACTATGGCAAATTCATTTTTCAGTTTGGGTGGGGACCACTTAACGGCAGGGCTGGCCTTGAAAATGGCCCGCGGCCAATTGCCTTTTGGACTTAATGAGACCCAAAGGCAAAAAGTAGTGCAAAGTGCACAGCATGTGGAACATATTGTTGAAAAAGGGGCCGTGACCTACGGCATCAACACAGGCTTTGGACCATTGTGCACCACCACCATTTCCAAAAGGGAGACCTTGATCCTACAGCGCAACATCCTAAAAAGCCATAGTGTAGGTGTGGGCAAGCCCATCTCCCAAGAACTCACCAAGATTATGTTGCTTTTAAAAGCGCACGCCTTGGCCAAAGGGTATTCCGGTGTTCGTTTGGCGACCATTGAGCGCATTTGCTGGCACTTGGACCATGATTGCATCCCTGTAGTGCCTTCACAGGGCTCGGTGGGTGCCTCTGGGGATCTGGCCCCACTGGCACACCTGTTCCTTCCGCTCATCGGGCTTGGCCAAGTATACTACAAAGGTAGGCTCATGAACACGGATAAGGTCTTTTCAAAGTATGGACTTGCCCCGCTGGAATTGGGCCCAAAAGAAGGTCTGGCCTTGATCAACGGTACACAGTTCATTACTGCCCACGCTGTTAAAACGGTAGAAAATCTACATTCCATACTAAATCAGGCCGATGTGATCGGCGCTATGATGATCGAAGGCCTGCAAGGCTCCATAAAACCATTCTACGATGAACTGCATGCTCTTAGGCCCTACAAAGGCAATATGTATGTGGCGCATCGCATAAAACACCTGCTCCATGGTTCAGAGATCATGGAAGACCATGTGGATTGTGAACGGGTACAAGACCCTTATTCGCTTCGCTGCATTCCCCAAGTCCACGGGGCCAGCAGAAATGCCTGGCTGCACTTAAAGGAACTTTTGGAGGTAGAACTGAACTCGGTTACGGACAATCCGGTCATCATCAATGAGGAGTTGACCATCAGCGGCGGTAATTTTCACGGCCAGCCTTTGGCCATGGCCCTGGATTATGCCTGTTTGGCCGCCTCGGAAATTGGGAACATCTCCGATAGACGTATTTATTTGGCATTGGAGGGCAATAGTCCCGGCGTGCCCAAATTGTTGATGAAGGACACGGGCATCAATTCTGGCTACATGATGCTGCAGTACACCTCGGCCGCCCTGGCCAGTGAGAACAAGGGGCTGTGCTTTCCGGCCAGTGCGGACAGCATTCCCACCTCCTTGGGACAGGAAGACCATGTGAGCATGGGTTCCATTTCCGGCCGAAAGGCTTTGCGGGTATTGGGCAATGTTCAAAAGATATTGGCCATTGAACTTTTAACGGCGGCGCAGGCCTTTGAATTTAGAAAACCCTTAAAATCGGGTGTTTTTTTGGAGGAAATACACAGACAGGTGCGCAAAAAAGTGGCCTTTGCGAAGGAGGACAGGGTCTTTGCGGAAGATATTGAAATAAGCATTGGCTTAATAAAAAGCGGTATTTTGGCGAAAGTCATACAACGGGTGGCCAAAAAGCACCAACTTCCTTTCAATACGCCATATGCTGAAGAATTTGAAAGGTATTGAACCGGATGGGGCCACCCGCCACCAAAAACCTACCCGCACAGGGCTATTGAAAAATGGCTTATGTGATGGAACAAAAAACATAAACATATGAAATCACCTGAAAGCAAAATTTTGGTCGGCCCCATGAGTCAACTGGTCACCATGGCCCACCTCCCTGCCCGTGGACCCCTGCAGGATAATGATCTTACGGTGATCGTGGACGCCGGAATCCTCATGGAAAATGGAACGATCACGGCAGTGGGCGCCTTTGAAGCCTTGAAAACCACCCATAATGATGCGCAAGTGCACCTGTTAGAGGGCAAACATACCTGCCTGCCCGGTTTTATTGATGCCCATACCCACATCTGTTTTGGGGGCAGTAGGGCAAAAGATTACGCCCTTAGGAATGCCGGCAAGACCTATCTTGAAATAGCGCGCGCCGGAGGGGGCATTTGGGACACGGTGACCAAAACCAGGGCCCTTTCACAGGAAGTGCTCGCCAAGAGCACTGCAAAATTGGCCAACAGGCACCTGAAGAACGGCACCACCACGATAGAGGTAAAGAGCGGTTATGGACTCTCCGTTGCGGAAGAA
>CAKZLG010000020.1 GCA_937125035.1 uncultured Maribacter sp.
TCATCAAACAAGGTAGCCGGTTCTGGAAAGGTCTTTGTGGTGAATTCCTCCATGTGGCGTTCTGCCATGAGCCAAGAACGGTGTGGTGCTTTATGAAGGTACATTAACATAAAAGGACTGTCCTCTTTACGTTCTTTATCCAGCCAATCCAACGTCATATCCGTTATTATATCCGTCACATAGCCTTGCACGTTGATCTCACCGTCATTTTTGGTGATGAAATCCGGATTGTAGTACGACCCTTGCCCCGGCAAAATTTTAAATTGGTCAAAACCCTTAGGATTGTTGCCAAAATGCAACTTTCCGAACATGGCGGTCTGGTAGCCCGCTTTTTGCAATAGTTGGGGAAAGGTGACATTTGTGGTGTCAAACGGGGATACGTTATCTATCTTACCATTCATGTGAGAGTGCTTTCCTGTGAGGATGGTGGCCCTTGATGGCGCACAGATGGAATTGGTGACTGTGGCATTGGTGAACAGCATGCCCATTTTGGCAATCCTATCAATATGGGGAGTATTGATCAGCCGCTTGTCATAGGCGGATATGGCCTGGTAGGCATGATCATCAGACATGATGAAGACGATGTTGGGGCGCTTGCTTTCTTCTTTCTCCTCAGATACCGTATCTGATTTGCATCCAACAAATAAGGCTAAGAGAAATACTAGGTGTAAAGCTGTACCTTTTCTTTTCAATGGAGTTCTTTGGTGTAAACTTTTCATGTGGATGGGATGAATGTAGGCTTCTTTTGGGAAGGAAGATAGCCAAAAACCAGTCATGTACCAGAAGGATTTGGCTCTTTTTATTGGAGGAAGGATGTTCCAAAAGAATAAATTACAGGTACTACGGTGGGTCAACTTCCCTTAAAATCTGTGTTGGTTATCCTCAAAGCGCTTTTTAAGGTTGACCATTTTTTGGTGTATTGCACAGGAAAGCTACATTTTTGGTAACTTGGAATCATAACCATAAACCGTACGCTAACCTAATCCTGTTAGAGCGTTTTACGGCAGTCCATAACCTGAAAAAGACTTCGGGACAACACTAATATAACCCAACCGATGAAAGCACAAGAGAAAATAAAAATCCGTTTCAAACCCTTATTATGTTATTTGGGGACCTTTGCGCTGCTGTTCTTGGTTTCCTGCCAGGACAGGTCCAATGAAACCCCCGAAACAGGTCTGGAAGCACGGAGGGATACGCCCAATGTCATCATTATTTTTGCTGATGATTTGGGGTACGGAGACCTGAGTAACTATGGGCACCCTACCATAAGGACCACCCACTTGGATCAAATGGCCATGGAAGGTCAAAAATGGACAAATTTCTATGTGGGGGCCAGTGTATGCACCCCCAGTAGGGCAGCTTTGTTGACCGGTAGGCTACCGGTAAGAAGCGGCATGGCCAGCCCTGTGAACCGCGTTCTGTTCCCGGATTCGCACCATGGTCTTCCCTCTGCGGAGGTAACCTTGGCGGAACAATTGAAAAAAGCGGGCTACACTACGGCCTGCATTGGCAAATGGCATCTGGGGCACAAAGAGGCCTATTTGCCCACCCGTCATGGGTTTGATTCCTATTTCGGCATACCTTATAGCAATGATATGGACAATCTGGTATTGGCCCAATCAAAAGGGAACTATTTCAATTTTTGGAAATCTGAGGAAAGAAAGGACATCCAAACATTCAACGTTCCCTTGATGCGGGATACGGAAATCATTGAGCGGCCCGCAGATCAGCGTACCATTACCAAGCGGTACACCCAAGAAGCCCTAAAGATCATCAATGAAAAGAAGGAGGAGCCTTTCTTTATCTATCTGGCCCATAACCTACCCCATGTGCCGCTGTTCGTTTCCGAAGATTTTGAAGGGGGAAGCCCTAGGGGCATCTATGGCGATGTGGTCGAGGAAATTGACCACAGCGTAGGCCAGATTCTCAATGAATTGAAAAGGACAGGGCTGGACAAGAACACCATAGTCGTTTTTACCTCAGACAATGGCCCTTGGCTCATTATGGGCGAAGAGGGGGGCAGTGCCGGCCTTTTGCGCAATGGCAAAGGTTCCACTTGGGAAGGCGGTATGCGGGAACCCTGCATTATCTGGGGTCCTGGCCGGGTAAAGCCCGGTATAGTAACGGATCTGGGAAGTACCATGGATTTGTTCACCACCTTCAGTTCCATTGCGGGGATGGATATGCCGGAAGATAGGATCATAGATGGCGTGGACCTCTCCCCGGTTTGGTTCAACCATGAAGCAGGTGAGCGTAAAGAGATGTTCTATTATAGGGGCGATCAGTTATATGCCGTTAGGGTGGGGGATTACAAGGCACATTTCATTACCCAAGAACCCTATGGTGGGGATATGATGGCGAAGGACACCCTCTTGCTTTATAATCTGAGTATAGACCCATCTGAAAAGTATGATGTTTCCAATGAAAATCCAGAGGTACTTGCCAAAATAAGGCAAGTGGTGAAACACCATAATGATAAGATGGTGAAAGGGCCTGACATGCTAAAGGATAGGGGTAAAGGTTGATCAGGGCGCTGTTTTGCAAGAGATAGAACAAGGTGGGCCTTACCTTTTTTATCCCAACGGGTTACGATAACAGCAATTTATGCACATATAGCACCTGATTTTAATAGGATGGGCCAAACCACCACCTTTGTAATTTTAGAAAGGCCATGATGCTCAAAGGAACTTTTTGTTCCGATCGATGAGTTCAATGATCTTGCTTACAGAGGCGTTGGAATGGAAACTATCAGGGGGAGTGTTTTTACAGTACATGATCATACGGTCCACATGGGTCACCGCCACATGGGTACGGGTATCTGAAGAGGCGTAATAGATCTTAATGGTGCCATCTTCATCTTGGATCCAACCATTGCAGAACAGAACGTTGCCTACATCGCCAATGATTTCCTCATTATTCGGTGCCATGAAATAACCACCGGGTTGGTATTTTATTTTGCTGATATCCTCCAGTTCGGTCATGAAGACATAGAGGACATATCGTAATCCAGCAGCATTTTCACGCACACCATGGGCCAAGTGCAACCAGCCTTCGTCGGTTTTTATGGGTGAGGGTCCTTGGCCATTTTTCAGTTCATAGACGGTATGGTACCTTTTTTTGAACAGGATGGTCTCATCTTTGATCAACGGGTGCTCCATGTCATCTACAAATCCCAATCCAATGCCCCCGCCAGATCCTGTTTCTATAAAGCCGTCCTGCGGGCGGGTATACACGGCATATTTACCTTCAACAAATTCCGGATGAAGGGTAACATTGCGTTGTTGGGATGGGGATATAAAATCTGGCAGGCGCTCCCAGTCCTTAAAGTCCTTGGTTCTTACGATACCCGCTGCGGCAATGGCAGAGGAGGTATCGTCCGGACCGTTGGAATGATCTTTTCTTTCCGTACAGAAGACGCCATATACATAACCGTCCTCATGATGGGTTAGGCGCATGTCATAAACATTCACATCGGGGTCCGTGTTTTGTGGCATTAGCAAGGGCACATCCCAAAAGTGAAAAGTATCCAATCCGTTATCGCTCTCGGCAAAAGCAAAATAGGATTTTCTATCCACCCCTTCAACCCGTACGGCCAATACATACTTTCCATCCCACTTAATGGCGCCCACATTAAAAGCTGCATTTACCCCAATGGTCTCCATGCCCAAGGGATTGGTTTCCGCGTTGAGGTCAAAGCGCCAATGTATGGGAATATGTCTTGCCGTTAGTACGGGGTTGGCAAACCTACTGTACCACCCATGGTCCTCTGGCAGGATTTCATTTTTGGTCTGCACCAATTTTTTATGGGTTTCCAATAGAACGTTGAGATTTGGTATGGGTTTCAATTCCATTATGAAAAGATTAAAGTTGGTCCTGTAATTTGTCCCACCATGTAAATTTTAGGATAATCATGGTAATGCCAATCAACCCTAGGGATATCAAGAGATTGGTGTATTCATGAAGAATAAGGTATAAGGGCGCTATGACCAGTAGGGTCTGTGCCGTGGTGGCAACGAGAACATTCATCATGTCACGTTTAAAGAAGGGATTGCGCTCTATGGAAGCATCTTTTGTGCGCGCTCTTTGTGCAATGGGTTTCCAAAATCCCCAGGGCCTTGTTTTTCCGTAAAAATTCACGAGTACATCCAAATCCGTGGGTGGCGCCGCGTACGTGCCAAGAATACAGCCGGCCGCGGTGATCAGCAGTAATAAGGGGAACAAATAGAGCTCTAAGGTCTGCTCAAACACCAAGGGAAAAAGAATGGCGGATACAATACCGGATAACATGCCCCAAAAGTAACCAGACCCGTTAAAGCGCCACCAATGCCAT
>CAKZLG010000021.1 GCA_937125035.1 uncultured Maribacter sp.
TCTTTGCCGAACAACGGGTCCAATTCTTGATGGAAAATGGCCTTGATTTCTTGCAGCAACATCAGTCCAACGGTTTTATCATCCATACCGGGCAGGAGTAATGGCCCGTATTGCCCATGGGGGCATCCAAATAGGAAAACCCCATTTGTTTGTATAATTTTTGGGCCTGTTCCATATACGGCATGGTTTCCAAGTAACAATGTTCAAAGCCAAAGGTTTTGGCCTTTTGCAGGCAAAGGCTGATCATCTCCTTGCCAATGCCCCTGCCCCGTGCCTCCTCCAAAAAGTACATTTTTTGAAGTTCGCAAACATTCCCTTCAAAAGCGTCTAACTGGGCGATTCCGGCACCCCCAATGACCTTGTTTCCTTCCGCTACCACAAAATAGGAAGCACGAGGTCTGTTATAATGTCCGTGCATGTCATCCAAGGCCTTATCCGCATAGGCCGTGCCCACTTTGGGGACACCTAGATCAACCAAGACCCTGCGGATCACTTGAGCCACTTGGAGATTATCCCCGGGGGCTATCTCCCGGATCAGAACGTTTTCCATAATCGAACAAGAATAGGTTTTAATATGCTATTTTTGAGGCGTGAAGATACGTGTTCTATAGAAAATGCACCCCTAGATGTCCCATAAAAAGTCCATCTCCAAAAAGCCTGAAATACAAGCCCCAACTACGGATTTAACCGACAATGTTTTTATGTTGCGGGCCATACAGATCGGCAAAAACGGACTTGGGCAAACCGCACCCAACCCTATGGTAGGGGCGGTCATTGTAAATGATGGGCGCATCATCGGCGAAGGCTTTACAAGTGCCTATGGCGGTCCCCATGCCGAGGTGAATGCAATCCATTCAGTCAAAGATCAATCCGTCTTGCCCCAAAGCACCTTATATGTGACCCTTGAACCTTGTTCCCATTATGGAAAAACGCCCCCCTGTGCGGATTTGATTGTGCAGACGGGCATCCCAAAAGTGGTCATAGGCATACAAGACCCCCACACCAAAGTGGCGGGCAAAGGTATGGAACGTTTGAAAAAAGCAGGGATTGACGTCATCCTAGGTGTAATGGAGGCCGAATGTAGGGAACATCATAAGCGCTTTCTCACTTTTATGGAAAAGAAACGCCCTTATGTAGTTCTGAAATGGGCACTGACCACAGATGGTTTTATGGCACCGGATAGTACCCAAAGAAGCAAGGTTCCGCAGCCCTTCTGGATCACCGATCGCCACTCCCGCCAGCTTGTCCACAAATGGCGTACGGAGGAGCAGGCCCTATTGGTGGGCACCAGAACGGTACTGGACGATAATCCAAAATTGGATGCCCGGCTATGGAAAGGACAATCGCCCCTAAGGGTGGTGTTGGATCCACTAGGGGCCGTACCTCAGCACTACCACGTCTATGATGGAAGAATACCTTCTTTAATATTCACGGAGCAGGACCCAGATTTATTCAAAATAGAAAATGCAACAGTGGTTCAGCTCCCGTTTGATAAGGATTGGCCCCAAAAGGTCTGTGACCATTTATATAAAAACCAAGTGCTCAGTGTCCTCGTGGAAGGAGGTGCCAAAACGCTACAGGCCTTTTTGGACCATGGCCTCTGGGACGAAGCCCGCGTTTTAAAAGGTCCGATAACCTTTGGGGCAGGACTAAAGGCGCCTATTTTAAAAACTAACATCAGCTCCGAAAAAAAGTTGGATGGTGACTATTTAGCAATTTATACCCATGATAAAGAACATAATTTTTGACTTTGGTGATATTTTCATCAATTTGGACAAAGAAGCCGTTTACCGTGAACTACGCACCTACGGTTTCAATGAAATGACCCCGGAACTGACGACCCTGGCCCAAGATTACGAGACCGGACTCATGACCTCAGAGGCGTTTATGGAGGGGTTGAAAATGCAATTTCCAAACGCGGAAAAAGCAGATCTGAAAAGGGCATGGAACTCCATTCTATTGGATTTTCCCGAGCATCGGCTAGATTTCATTGAACAACTAAAAGAAGAAGATGAACATAGGCTCTTTTTACTTAGCAACACCAATGAGATCCATATAGAGTATGTAAAAGGAACCATGGGCGAAGAACGCTTTGACCGCTTTCAACGTTGTTTTGAGCAGTTTTACCTTTCCCATGAAATACGACGGAGAAAGCCCAACACGGATATTTATGAATTTGTCCTAGAGGCCAATGGTTTAACCCCAGAACAGACCTTTTTTGTGGATGACACCAAAGCCAACACAGACGCCGCACAAACCTTGGGCATACACTGTTGGCACCTGAAAGTGGGCAAAGAAGACGTTATAGACCTGAAAAAAAGGCTCTAATGTTCTATTTGGCCTTGAGCATACTATGCTCCAGTTTGATCTTTGTGGTCTTCAAATACTATAGCATCCATAAAGTAAACACTCTACTTGCCATCATTATTAATTATGTAGTGGCATGTACGGTAGGCCTTCTGTTCTATGAGCAGGAGATCTCTTTGGGAGCTTTAATGCAAACGGCCTGGACACCCTGGGCCCTTGCTCTTGGCATCATGTTCATTTTAATCTTTAATGTGATGGCGGCCACATCCCAACAATTGGGGGTTTCCGTGGCCTCCGTGGCCACAAAGATGTCATTCGTGGTGCCCGTGGTCCTGGGAATTTTCCTGTACGATGAAGCACTGGCGCCTGTACACATCATTGGGGTGGTCATTGCCTTGTTCGCTGTATATCTCAGCGCGGCCAAAGATAACGGTAAGGCCGTGGGCCTTTCTTTTTTGCTGATGCCCTTGATCTTGTTCTTGGGCTCTGGTTTTATAGACTCGGCCATTAAGTATTTTCAGGAGGCCTGGGTACCCGCTGAGCAATTCCCCTTGTTTTCAGCCCTTGTCTTTGCGGCAGCGGCCATGGCCGGGGCGGTTTTCAGCCTATTCAAACCTCAAGACTCCCTTATAAGGCTAAGGACCAAAGAAATCCTTGGAGGTCTGGCCTTAGGGATTCCCAACTACTTTTCCATTTTCTTTTTAATGCAGGCACTAGACCAAGGAATTCTAACCAGTGGCGTCATTTTCACCATAAACAATTTGGCCATTGTTCTATTCTCCACCCTTTTGGGGGCCGTGATGTTCAAGGAACAACTGAATTTCAGGAACCGCTTGGGACTGGTGTTGGCCATTGTAAGTATATTATTGGTGATGTAAATGGACAACATCAAAAAAGACAGCTACAGGACGGTGGCCAGGGCCACGGAGATGACCTTGTTCAAAGAACGGAAAAGTAAGTTTTATGGTTATGCGTTCCCAATACAAAAAGAAGAGGATGTAAAGCCTGTGCTTGCCCTATTGCAAGAATCGCATCCCAAAGCCAACCATTTCTGCTATGCTTGGCAATTGGGTGTTCATAAGACTATCTACCGGGCCAATGACGATGGAGAACCGAACAATTCCGCCGGTGCCCCGATACATGGGCAGATTCTCTCCTTTGACGTCACCAATCTCATCGTGGTGGTGGTGCGTGTTTTTGGGGGAACCAAGTTGGGGGTGGGCGGACTCATTGGTGCTTACAGGGAATGTGCCCGCCTAACCCTTGAAAACGCCAAAATTGTTAGCAAAACCCTAAAACGACATTTGCAGATTCAATTTGAGTATGACCAAATGAGCCCCGTAATGCGCTTTATCAAACAACATAAACTCACCTTGGTAGAGCAGGTGATGGACCGTGAATGCCTGTTGGTAGTGGCTGTCAGACAAAAGCGCGCCCAAGCCATCATGGAGCAATTAAAGGATATGCATAGAATACGGAGTACATGGTTGGACTAAAAACAGTCCTCCAGTTTTTCCAGGATATCAGCAGGACACCCCACAGGCCGTTTTTTGTTCATGTCCATGAAAGCCAAAACCGTGTGGGCAGTGACGAGTAGCTGCTCTTTTTGATTTCTGATCTCGTAATTAAAAGCTATTTTAACCGTTGGTATTTTTATTAATTGGGTATTGACCGTAAGGACATCATCATATAAAGCAGGTTTTTTGAACTTAAGGTTGAGTTCTATCACGGGCAACATGATGCCCTTTTCCTCCAAAGCCTTATAGGACACGCCGAGATTACGAAGCCACTCTACCCTGCCCATTTCAAGGTACTGGGCATAATTGCCATGGTACACCACCCCCATTTGGTCCGTTTCACCATACCTTACCCGAAAAGAAATTTTATGATTGTTTGCTGTTTTAGGCATAAAAAGTATATATTTAAATCCCCCGTTTTAATGAAGTGAAACATGATGAAAAAAAAGGTCAAATTCAATAGATATTGATTTTTTTTTTAGATTTTTTGTTCACATATTTGCCTTCCTATCAAAAGGGAAGTATATCCGATCTATTCCGATAGATAATGCTTAAAAACTAACCAATAAACAAGACTTTTTTTTGAAAATGAGTGTTTCTGCAACTTCCGTATGGAAAAATTGTTTGGTATTTATCAAGGATAATATCCAACCGCAGGCATTCAAAACGTGGTTTGAGCCTATTAAGCCCATCAAGTTGGCAGACAATGCCTTAAGTATACAAGTACCGAGTAAATTTTTTTATGAGTGGCTAGAGGAGCACTACGTAAAACTTCTAAAGGTAGCCCTTACCAAAGAGCTGGGGGAAACAGCCAAACTGGTGTATATCATTAAAATGGAGAATACCTACGGTAACAAAGAACCCTTTACGGAAAAGATACCCAGTTCCAATCGGGGCAGCATGGCTCCACAGGAAATGGACGTTCCCATAAAATCCAAGAATCCAGAGCTCCGCAATCCTTTCATCATTCCCGGGATACGCAATATTAAAATTGAATCCCAGCTCAACCCCAATTACAATTTTGAGAATTTCTTGGAAGGGGATTCCAACCGTTTGGGCCGCTCTGCCGGTATGGCGGTGGCCAATAAACCGGGGGGCACCTCATTTAACCCACTTCTTATTTTTGGTGGCGTAGGTCTGGGAAAGACCCATTTGGCCCATGCCATTGGGGTAGAGATCAAGGACAAATATCCTGAACGCACAGTGCTCTATATTGCTGCAGAGAAATTTACCCAGCAGTACATAGAATCCGTTAAGAAAAACACTCGTAACGATTTCATACATTTTTATCAGCTCATAGACGTGCTCATCATTGATGACGTACAGTTTTTGAGCGGAAAATCAGGTACGCAAGATGTATTTTTCCATATTTTCAACCACTTGCACCAGAATGGAAAGCAAGTGGTGCTTACATCAGATAAGGCGCCGGTAGACATGCAGGACATTGAACAACGATTGCTGTCCCGCTTTAAGTGGGGTCTTTCCGCAGAACTGCAAAGCCCAGATTATGAAACGCGCATTTCCATTTTAAGGAACAAGCTCTACCGGGATGGGGTTGAAATGCCCAATGAGATCATTGAGCACGTGGCCCGCCATATAAAGACCAATATCCGAGAATTGGAAGGTGCCATTATTTCCTTGATCGCGCAGTCCACCCTCAACAAAAGGGAGGTCACCTTAGATCTTGCCCAGCATGTGGTGGAAAAATTCGTAAAGAACACTAAACGCGAAGTCTCTATAGACTACATACAAAAAGTGGTCTCGGATTATTTTGAGATGGATGTGGCCACGCTCCAATCCAAAACAAGAAAGAGACATATTGTGCAAGCGCGCCAACTGGCCATGTTCTTCGCAAAAAAACTCACTAAGGCCTCTTTGGCCAGTATTGGGTCCCAAATTGGCAAAAGGGACCATGCCACCGTATTGCACGCTTGTAAAACGGTAGATAATCTAGCGGAAACGGACAAGCAGTTCCGGAAGTACATAGATGATCTTTCCAAAAAACTATCCTAAAGGAATCCATGGCAACAAAAGTGTTAATGGTCTGCCTAGGAAATATTTGTAGGTCGCCATTGGCGGAAGGCATTCTCACCAACATGGTAGATGCCACAAAAGTGCTGGTGGATTCCGCCGGTACGGGAAGCTATCATTTGGGCAATGCCCCAGACCCACGCTCTATAGCCGTTGCCAAAGAAAATGGCATTGATATCAGCGGGCAAAGATGCAGGGTGCTGACCGAAAGAGACTTGGAGGAACACGACTTTATTTATGTTATGGACAAGAGCAATTACCACCATGTACTAGGGCTTTGCCAAACCAAGGAGCAAGAGAATAAAGTGAATTTATTATTGGGCGTCACGGATACTGAAAACACCGAGGTGCCTGACCCTTATTATGGGGGAGCGGACGGATTCAATACGGTTTTTCACCTCATAAAAGAGGCCTGTGCCACCATTGCAAAGAATTTAAACCAAAAAGAAGATGGCAGCACCCCATAAGGGAACTTTGTATCTGATACCCTCCACTTTAGGGGAAAGTGCCCCCTTTGAGGTATTGCCCATTTCCATTAAAAAGGCCATTGAGCGTATTGACCACTATATTGTTGAAAACGAAAAGAGCGCCAGGCACTTCATTAAGAAAATATGTCCGCGAAAGTCCCAACCGGGCCTTGTTTTATTCGCGCTCAATAAATTTACAGAAGTCACCGAACTGCCCACGTTTCTAGAGCCCTGCCACAATGGCCACGATATGGGCCTTATCTCTGAGGCAGGTTGCCCGGCCATAGCCGATCCTGGGGCCGTCATTGTGGAAATGGCCCATCAAAGCCAAATCACGGTGGTGCCCTTGGTAGGGCCTTCCTCCATTATTTTGGGATTAATGGCCAGCGGTATGAACGGCCAAAACTTTGCCTTTAATGGCTACCTGCCCATAGACAGCAAGGAGAGAAAGCGAAAAATAAAGCAGCTGGAAAAACGATCAAAGGAAGAGGGTCAGACCCAATTGTTCATTGAGACCCCCTATAGAAACAACAAGCTATTGGAAGAACTACAAAAAACATTGCTGCCTGCCACTAAACTCTGTGTGGCGGCTGATATGACCCTTCCCTCAGAGACCATTATGACCAAAACGGCAGAGCAGTGGAAAAAAACCACATTGGACCTTCATAAAAGACCCACCATTTTCATCTTACAAGCATAAAAAAACCTTGACGGATGCCAAGGTTTCTTCCATTTTCAAGTGTGCGGTCCTTATTCCACCCTGGGGTTCCGTTCGGCCGGAATCATGGAGAGGTCATAGCCCGCAAATTTCTTGAGGTATTTTGAAATGGAGGTACCAAAACCATCAACAACATCCACCTCACCAAAAGTGCGCAGATAGCGTTTTACATTACCGGCACCGGCCAAATGCGCAGCGGCCACAATACCGGATTCCGTAACGGTTACGCCGCCAAAATCCTTGCCAATGTACTTTTGGATGTCCTTACGTAGAATCCATTTGTTCCTGGCAATATTTGTTTTGAACATTTCTTCCTGAAGCTCAGGATTGTACAGAAATTGATGCTCATTATAAATGCCCATAAGTTCAAGGGTCTCAATACCAAATTGGTATTTGCCCAAATAACCAAAGTCATTTACCGTGAAATAATTTCCTTGTGATTCCTTGAAGGCCAAAGCCTCCCTGAAACCGATGAACTGATTACCGAGATAGGGTGGAGCAATGTCCAGACTATTCGTGGTGCTATTGTCTTGGGGAAACAATACTGTAGTAGGTTCTATTACCTTAAAAGGTTCCGGAACACGCACCGCAGAGGTGCTGAAACCAAAACCGGATAAAATAAAAATCATGGCGAGTGGAGCAATTAAGACCAACCATTTTCTCATACGTTGTGTTTCTTAAGACTTAAGATAAAAAAGCTATCTGCTTAAATTTCAGGGGCAAAGGTAGTCTCAAAAAATGGTTGGAGTAACAACTATTTGTTAAAGTTATAGAATTTTAGTTAACAAGTGCTAAAACACAGACCACCATCTACCTCTTAATATTCTGGCTGTTCACCCACCGGATGTACTGCGCTTTATTTCGGTTATGTTGCGCCAAAGTCTCCGCGAACATATGATATCCAAAACGCTCCACATTGGCCACGAAGTAATAGTACTCGTGTTTTTCAGGATTCAGCACGGCATCAATGGCACTGATGTCCGGCATGGCAATGGGCCCAGGGGGCAGACCGGCATACTTGTAGGTATTGTAGGGCGATGACAGTTCCAAATCCTTATAAAGTACCCTTTTGATGATGGTATCGTAATTATTGAGCTCCTTTTTTAGGGCGAAAATAACGGTGGGGTCCGCCTGAAGCAACATGCCCTTTTTTAAACGGTTCAAATAGACGCCGGCCACCCGCGGGCGTTCATCCACCTTGGCCGTTTCCTTATGCACAATGGAAGCCAAGGTAACGACCTCTGCTGGGCTCAATCCCAATTTTGCCGCATTGGCCAAGCGCCCATCATTCCAAAAACGTTCGTATTCCTTGAGCATTCGCTCCCTGAATTCAACGGCGGAGGTATTCCAAAAAAATTCATAACTATTGGGAATATATAGGGATAGGGCCATATCTGATTGAAAACCGTGCTCCTTTAAAAACTGGGTGTCGCGCATGGTCTGCAACAGAGAAAGACTGTCCGCCTCTATTTGTTCCGAGATCCTACCGGCCAGGTCATTAAGCGTTTCTTGATTGTTGAAAGACACCTTCACGGGAACATTGGTACTTCTTAAAGTGTTGATGATGTCATTGTTGTTCATGCTTTTGCGTATCCTGAACTTTCCGGGCTTTATGTTGTTCGCATACCCCTTACGCTGTGCGGCCTTCCCAAAAGACGCCACGTCCTCCAACAGGGGCTCCAACTGCTCCTTGACCTCAGAAAAACGGGCCCCTGTGGGGATATATACAAACGCCTCTTCATTGGCAAAGGCGGTATTGGGTGTAAAAAAAGCACTGTAGACCCGGTAGGCGAATACGCCCCCCAAGACAAGGCCTGCCAAGACAATGAACAATATGATCTTCTTAATGTACATCTTCGTTTAATTTTTGATAAAGGATTTCATTCTTATACTGTGCACCACTGCGGATCCAATCTTTCTTGATGCCAACCTCCTCAAAACCCAGTCGTTTGAACAGGGCGATACTTTGTACGTTCTCTTCTAAGATGTTCGCAAAGACCTGCTTTAGTCCCAGGACCTCAAAGGCATACGTGCAGAGCAATTGAATGGACTCGGCACCATAGCCCTTTCCCCTGTCCTTACTTTCCGCTATAACGATGCCCAAACCGGCCCTTTTGTGCATTGGGTCGAAATCAAATAGATCGATCAAGCCCAAAGGATGGTCCGCATCCCTCTTGGAAATGACCAAGCGCAACTGTTTAACATCGTAGATGTCCCTGTAGGAATTGTCCAAATACAACTGAAGGACCTTTTTTGAATATGGTGTATTGGTGCCGCTTATTTCCCATATAAGCGGGTCGTTCTCCAGCTGGTACAGAAAATCCAGATCGTGCTGTTCCAAGGCCCGTAAATATACTTTTTCCCCTTTGAGCCTCACCATGAAATGATTCCTTTAAAAATCTGTTGGGCAGGTCCGCTGAGATGGATGTTGGAGTACCCCGCTCCGCTGCGTTCAAATTTCACCGTTAAAGGACCCCCAGCTGTTTTTATTTCCAGTTCACTGGCACTGGAGTACCCCAAATGGTCCATGGCCAAGGCCACCGCGGTAACGCCGGTACCACAGGATAGGGTTTCGTCCTCAACACCACGTTCGTAAGTACGCACTTGGAATCTATTTGGTCCCAATTGCGAAACAAAATTTATGTTACTGCCTGCTTTACCGTAGAGACCGTACCGTAGCCTCGCTCCTTCACGGGGCACGTCCATATCCTCCAATCCCTCCACCAGTTGCACATGGTGGGGGGAGCCGGTATCCAAAAAGATGGCCTTTTCCTTGGGCTTCACAGTAGCTACATCCTTCATGTTCAATTCTACACTTCCATCAGAAATAATGGCCTTGTGAAGGCCGTCTACGGCATTGAAGGTGGTGTTTCCGTCAATAAGGTCCAAATGGGCGGCGAAGGCCACGATACATCGGCCGCCATTGCCGCACATGGATCCCTCATGTCCATCAGCATTAAAGTAGACCATTTTAAAATCGGTTTGGGCATCGTCCTCCAAAAGAATGAGGCCGTCCGCACCAATACCAAACCTCCGGTGGCACCATTGGGAGATCAACGCATGGTTTTCCTTAGGAAAGGACCCGGATCGGTTATCAATGAGAATAAAATCATTCCCTGTGCCCTGATATTTATAAAAAGTGGTCTGCATACCTATTTGTAAAGTGTAAAGATAGGACATTCTCCAAGTTTTGAGCGCCGTTAAATTGACGTTAAACAGGAATTGGAAAGCCCAAAAACTTTTAATTTTACTTAGATTTTTAAAATGTCAGAGCAAATGAAGAACTTAGGAAGTATGTTGCTGGTATCCGTCTTTGCGGGTGCCATAACCTTGGGTGCCTACCGATTTTTCTTCGAAAAACCGAATTATACCATAGTAGCACCGGAAGAGCAAGGAAGCGTGTTCCAGACCAATTACACCCCTACATCGGCCCGTGGTGCAGGCATTAATGACGTTGATTTTACCTTGGCGGCCGAAAATACGGTAAACGCCGTTGTGCACGTTAAAAATGTGACCATAAACAAGGGGCCCAACAGGTTGCTGGACTTTTTCTATGGTTATGGGAACAATGCCAGGCCGCAAGTGGGCACCGGCTCTGGGGTCATCATTTCGCAAGATGGGTACATTGTCACCAACAATCATGTGATCGACAACTCCAGTCAATTGCAGGTAACCTTGAACAACAATAAGACCTATGAGGCCGAACTCATAGGCACCGATCCCAATACGGACATCGCATTGATTAAAATAGAAGCGGATGAGAAATTGCCTTATCTGGCCTTTGGGGATTCTGACAACACCAAAATTGGGGAATGGGTATTGGCCGTGGGCAACCCTTTTAATCTTACCTCTACGGTCACCGCGGGCATTGTAAGTGCCAAGGCACGCGATCTGGGCAGAAACCAATCGTTCATACAGACCGATGCAGCCGTGAATCCAGGGAACTCGGGTGGGGCCTTGGTCAATACGAACGGAGATCTTGTGGGCATCAATACGGCCATTACGTCCCAAACAGGTTCCTATGTAGGCTATTCCTTTGCCGTTCCCAGTAATATTGCCAAGAAAGTAGTGGACGATATTTTAGAATATGGCAATGTGCAGAAAGCCGTACTGGGCATTAATATTGCGCGAAAAAACACCCCATACGCCATTGAAAATGGCATTGACGAGATAGAAGGGGTCTATGTCTCCGGAGTGGAAGAAGATTCCGGCGCCGCCGAAGCCGAATTGCAAGAGGGTGATGTGATCAAACAGCTAGATCAAATAAAGATCAAGAAGTATCCAGACCTTACCGGGTATCTGTCCTCAAAAAGACCGGGGGACATCATTGAGGTCATGATAGACCGCAATGGGGAAAGCCTAACCGTTCCCGTGACCTTGAAAAAGAGACAGAAAACCATCGTACCCGAAATGGGCATGGAAGTCAAAAACCTTTCCGAGAAGGAAATGAAAACATTCAAAACAGACCATGGGGTCATGATCACAGGTGTGCCCGAACGCTACAGGGGGTATGGGTTGCAAGGAAAAGTAATCATCAGCATAGACGGCAAAAAGATAACCGATATACAAGAGGCCCGGAACGCGTTTGGGTCCATTAAGAGATACGGGAGTACGGATATAACCATGCTCAATGAAAAGGGCGAACGGGAACGTTTGATCTTTCAATAACCTAGGTGCCTTCTACCCAATAAAATACCAAAGCATCCCATTTACTGGGATGCTTTTTTAATGGTAGTGTTACAAAACTATTTAAATGCCGTAATTTTGTGTTTATTGAACAACCTAAACAAAGAATGTCCGGCAAATTATCTTACGAAAAAGAATTGGCCTTCCAGGCCGACCGTAGAAAAGCAACCACAGAATTCATCAAGATTACGAGCGACCTATGGTATGATAAATCCATTGAAATCGTACTGTTCAAAAATCAGGTCATTGACAGAACGGTAAGTGATATCATCCATCTCCATGAATATGCTGGGGAGTTTGTACAAAAACCCATCTCCATTTTTGATTCCGTTGAAATCCTGCGCGCCATCAATGACCTAAAGCTGCCCCCTTCCAAATTGGATATTGGGAAATTGACGTACGAATACCACTCGGATGACAATAATTTCAATAATGCCAAGGCCTTTGTTGTGGAAAAATTGAAATCGGCCTATAAGAGTGAGCAGGTAAAGCCTAAAGATGTGGTGCTATATGGATTTGGAAGGATAGGAAGGCTAGTGGCGCGTGAGCTTATGTCCAAAACGGGGAAGGGCACCCAAATGCGGCTGCGGGCCATTGTGGTGCGGGGAACACCCACCGCCCTCTCCTTGGAGAAACGGGCCAGCCTCCTCCGAACAGATTCCGTTCATGGCAATTTTATGGGCACCGTGGGCACGGATACAACCAAGAATGCCCTTCTGATCAATGGGACTACGGTTCATGTCATTTATGCAGATGCCCCAGAGACCATAGACTATACGCAGTATGGCATCCACGATGCCTTGGTGATAGACAATACCGGGGCGTTTAGGGACAAAACTCAATTGGCAAGGCACCTCAAGGCCAAAGGGGCCGCCAAAGTGCTGCTTACGGCACCGGGCAAGGAGGTGCCCAATATTGTGCACGGGGTAAACCATAGGAACTATGACCCGGATAAAACCCATATTTTTTCGGCGGCCTCCTGCACCACGAACGCCATAACCCCCATTTTAAAGATCATGGAAGATTCCCTCGGTATAAAGAAAGGGCATCTAGAGACCATTCATGCCTATACCAATGACCAGAACCTCGTGGACAATATGCACGGTAAATTTAGACGGGGGCGGGCGGCAGGTCTCAATATGGTCATTACGGAGACCGGAGCAGGAGACGCCGTAGCCAAGGCCCTTACCTCATTGAAGGGAAAGTTGACATCCAATGCCATACGGGTGCCCGTTCCCAATGGGTCCTTGGCCATATTGAACTTAGAAGTGAAAAACAAGACCTCCGTTGAGGGCATCAACACCATCGTTAAAAAATATGCCCTGGAAGGCGATTTGGTAGAGCAAATAAAATACTCGCTCAGTAAAGAATTAGTCTCCTCTGACATTGTGGGAACCTCTGCCCCAAGTATTTATGACAGTAAGGCCACCATTGTGGCGGCAGGCGGCAAGAATGTAGTGCTCTACGTCTGGTATGACAATGAGTTTGGCTATTCACACCAGGTCATTCGCCTGGCCAAGTACATTGCCAAAGTGCGCCGGTATACCTATTATTGAAAAAGTGCCCAACCAAACATCCTTAAAGGGGATATTTGCGTAGGTATTTAACCCAATTGTACAAACTTGCCCCGTTGTTTTAATAATTGGGCAATAAAAGTTACATTCGTTTTAGATAGACCTTTTAAAATCAGTTAACACGTCATGAAGATTTCCAAATTATTCATTTTCTTAATTGCGCTCGCGGCGTTCAACATGGGTGCTGCACAGGAAGGCGAAGAAGAAAAACTTTCTTTGGACGAAGGGCCGATAAGTTCCCAATTCGACTACCTTTCAAAACGCTCGGGCAACTATCGCGCTGATGGTGTTCGTTATGAAGTAGTAAAGGAAAGTAACCTATACAAGTTAAGGTCCAACGTGCTGGACTCGATTGCGGCCCAGAACAAGAACACGGCTGCCTTAAAAATCACCATTACGGAACATGAGGCCACTATAAGCAGTTTGAACAACAAACTGGAAGAAACCACGCAGAGTTTGGAAGAAGTGACGGCCGAAAAAGACAGTATGTCCTTTTTAGGAATACCGGTATCCAAAGGCACGTACAATTTCATCTTGTGGACCATTATCGTAGTCCTGTTTTTGCTATTGGGGATGTTCATCTATAGGTTCAGGAACAGTAACCAACTAACACAAGAGGCCAAGCAAAATCTCTCAGATCTGGAGCTTGAATATGAGGACCACCGCAGAAGGGCCTTGGAGCGTGAGCAAAAAATAAGCAGACAGTTGCAGGACGAGCTCAACAAGCAAAAGAAAAATAAATAAGAATCAAGCTTCGTACGAGGAGCTTTTTCCGTAATAGGACCCCCTACTCCATTTATAGGGAATAGAGGTGGCACGCTATCATGCCAAAAAAATGGTCTACACATATCTTATGCGGGTACACACCCATAGGGCCTTATCGTTTTCACTATTTTTGTACATCTAAACCCATTAGCCCTTCCCTATGCGCATTGATATCATCACTGTACTGCCAGAATTATTGAAAAGTCCGTTTGAAGCCTCTATTTTAAGTAGGGCCATAGAAAAGAAACTGGTGGAAGTCCATTTTCACAATCTTAGGGACTACACCACCAATAAGTACAAACAAGTGGACGATTATCAATTTGGGGGTGGTGCAGGAATGGTCTTGATGATAGAGCCCATAGACAAATGCATCCAGGCCCTGAAAAAGGAACGGGAATACGATGAGGTCATTTACATGACCCCTGATGGGGAGACCCTTAACCAAAAAATGGCCAATACGCTTTCACTGAAAAAAAACATCATCATTCTTTGTGGTCATTATAAAGGCGTAGACCAAAGAGTACGAGATCTTTTGGTGACCCGTGAGATTTCCATTGGTGACTATGTGCTTTCTGGTGGTGAACTAGGGGCCGCGGTACTTTGTGATACCCTCATCCGCTTGTTGCCCGGCGTGCTCAACGACGAGACCTCTGCACTAACGGATACCTTCCAAGATGGTCTTTTGGCCCCGCCGGTCTATACCAGGCCGGCCAGCTACAAAGGTTTGGACGTGCCACCTGTGCTCCTGGGCGGTAACTTTGCCAAAATTGAGGCATGGCGGGAAGACCGGGCCATGGAGCGTACCCAACAATTGCGACCCGACCTTTTACAATAAGCAAGATCATTGATTTTAAAATTTGGAAAAAAACTTGTCATTTCTAAATTAAGAACTATTTTTGCAGCCTGTTAAAACAACCTCTGACGAGCATCGTGAACGTTGTTTTGATTTAATTTCAATAAAGTAGACCATGGAGTCATTAGTAAAATTTGTACAGGACGAATTTGTAACCAAAAAAGAATTTCCAAAATTTTCAGCAGGTGACACCATCACGGTGTACTATGAAATCAAGGAAGGTGAAAAAACACGTACCCAGTTCTTCAAGGGTGTTGTCATCCAGAGAAGGGGCACTGGAGCCACGGAAACCTTTACTATAAGAAAAATGTCGGGCACCGTTGGTGTAGAGCGTATTTTTCCTGTGAACATGCCCGCTTTGCAAAAAATAGAAGTCAACAAAAAAGGTAAGGTGCGGAGATCACGTATTTATTATTTCAGGGAGCTTACCGGTAAGAAAGCCCGCATCAAAGAGATTCGATCATAAGACGCACATTGTAGCGAACAAAAAAAGGCCCTGTTTTCAGGGCTTTTTTTTATGAACAATTGTTCAAAACAATAGTTTATAAACAGTTGATTTCTAAACTGTTAAAAATTAGGCGTAAGGCACTATTTTTACTATATTGTAGGAGTAGATACGTTAAAATACAGCTAAGATAATTTAACGGACTATGATAAAGTGTACGTTCTTTATGCTATTGTCCTAACTGAACGAATGTAAAAACGGTCTTTGACCATGCATTGGTCAAGGAAATTGAACCGCGCCATGGCTGTCGCTATGGTTGTACGTTCCATGTGCTTTAGGGCTAGGCCAAGCGCAAGGCCCCAAAAGTACCGGGACAATGGAAAGAATTGCCAAAGAAGCCCTACTTAGGTGTGGCAAATAAGGCAGCTCAAACGTTGAAAAAGCAACGCAGACGCAATCAATGGTTGCCGTTGTGGCCTCAATGGGTACAACACCCAATCTGTAAGCTTTTTCTAAAAAAGCCATATCAATGTACTTGTACAATGATATGGCTTTTGTTTTAAAACCCTACCCATCCTTTTTGGTGATTATTTATAGGCCAACGCCCTCCCTTCTTCGCTTGAATAGGTGTATATTTGCCCCGCCAAAAAAAACCAATTGAATGTCAAACATTTTTTATACCAAAACAGACGAGGCCCCTGCCTTGGCCACTGTTTCTTTTCTTCCCATAGTTAAAGCCTACGCCCAGACCTCAGGTATTTCAATAGAGACCAAAGATATTTCCTTGGCCGGGAGGATTTTAGCCGTATTCCCAGAATTCCTTTCAGAAGAACTACGTACAGGGAATGCCTTGGAAGAATTGGGCCAAATGGCTAAAGACCCGAAGGCCAACATTATAAAACTACCCAATATCAGTGCTTCGATCCCCCAATTGAAAGAGGCTATTGAAGAGTTACAGAGCAAAGGTTACGCCGTACCCAATTACCCAGATGATGCCCAAACGGATAGCCAAAAGGACATCAAGGCCAGATATGACAGTATTAAGGGCAGTGCGGTAAACCCCGTGCTAAGGGAAGGCAATTCTGATCGCAGGGCGCCTAAGGCCGTAAAGAACTATGCCAAGAAAAATCCACATAGCATGGGGGCATGGAGCCCGGATTCCAAGACTCATGTGGCCACCATGGACCATGGCGACTTTAAAGCGAATGAAAAGTCACTTACCCTAGACACCGCTACCACAGTGAAAATTGTCTTTAAGCCCAAGAGTGGCAAAGAAACCACGTTAAAGGAAAAGGTGGAGCTCTTAAAGGGAGAGATCATAGATGCCACCGTCATGGAAAAAGGTGCCCTCCTCTCCTTCTTGGACAACCAAATAAAAGATGCCAAAGAAAAAGAAGTGCTTTTCTCCTTACATCTAAAGGCCACGATGATGAAGGTTTCGGACCCCATTCTCTTTGGCCATGTGGTGGCTACCTTCCTAAGACCCGTTTTTGACAAGCACGCCGCTACTTTTGAAAACTTGGGCATTAGCCCCAATAATGGTTTGGAAGTGCTTTACGATAGACTAAAGCAACTGCCCGAAGACCAGAGAACGGCCATAGAGAACGATATTGACAACGCTCTTGATGCTGGCCCCGGTCTGGCCATGGTCAATTCAGAAAAGGGCATCACCAACCTGCACGTGCCCAGTGATGTCATTATAGACGCCTCCATGCCTGCCATGATCAGGAATTCCGGCAAAATGTGGAATGCCAACGGCAAGGCACAGGACACAAAGGCCGTGATTCCAGATAGCAGCTATGCCGCAATCTACACGGCCACCATAGATTTCTGTAAGGAGCACGGCGCTTTTGATCCAAAGACCATGGGCACCGTACCCAATGTGGGCCTTATGGCCCAAAAAGCAGAGGAATACGGTTCACATGACAAGACGTTTGAAATTATGGGCGAGGGTAAGGTGGCGGTAATTGACCTTAACAACGGCCAGACGTTGTTGGAACATACCGTAAGGCAAGGTGATATATGGCGCATGTGCCAAGTTAAGGACGCCCCCATACAAGATTGGATCAAATTAGCGGTCACGAGGGCCAGGGCCACGGGCATGCCTGCCATTTTTTGGTTGGATGCCGACCGTGCCCACGACATGGAGCTCATTAAAAAGGTGAATGCCTATTTGCCCAAGCAGGACACGGAAGGTCTGGACATACAAATCATGAGCCCTTTTGAAGCTACGAACTTCACCTTGCATAGACTTAAGAAAGGAGAGGACACCATTTCCGTTTCCGGAAATGTACTCAGAGATTACCTCACCGATCTTTTCCCTATCCTAGAAGTGGGCACCAGTGCAAAAATGCTCTCTATTGTACCCCTCATGAACGGCGGGGGACTCTTTGAAACCGGCGCGGGCGGCTGCGCACCCAAGCACGTGGAGCAATTTGTTGAGGAAGGCCATCTACGATGGGATTCTTTGGGAGAATTCCTTGCCCTGGGCGTATCATTGGAGTTTTTCGGGGAACAGAACCAAAATGAAAAAGCCAAGATACTGGGCGATTGTTTGGACAAGGCCACCGAAAAATTATTGGACCACAAAAAAACACCTTCAAGAAAGGTCAATGAATTGGACACGAGGGGCAGCCATTACTATCTGGCCCTTTTTTGGGCAGAGGCGCTTGCGGAACAGAACGGGAACCAAGAGCTCAAGTCCGTGTTTTTGAAAGTCAGTAAAGCCTTAAAAGAAAAAGAAGCACAGATCACGGAAGAATTACTGGATGCCCAGGGCACGGCCCAAGATATTGGCGGTTACTACAAACCAGATGAAATGCTATTGGAAAGGGCCATGCGCCCCAGCCATACACTGAATGCCATCTTGGATTCCATTTAACAAAAGGCCCCAACATTACTAAGGGGCCTTTATTTTTTCAATTGGTCAACAAAGCATGGTTGCGCAAAGGGCAAATCTTATTATTTTTAAAAAAAATCTATGAACAGAAGGTATCTTTGCTCTTTCCTGGGCTTTTTCCTTTTTTGGGCCAGCTTGGTCTCGCAAGAAAAATATACCCTAAGCGGAACGATTACAGAGACCAGCAGCAATGAGACCCTGATCGGGGTCACCGTGGCCATCCCTGAATTGGGTACTGGCGCAACCACCAATGAATATGGATTTTATTCCATCACCTTGCCAGAGGGCCGTTACCAAGTCATTACAAGCTATTTGGGCTTTAAGGAGGTAGTGCGGACCATAACACTGGACAAAAACACTAAAATCGATTTTCAATTAACGGAGGAGGCCGAACAGTTGGATGAAGTGGTGGTGACCGAAAATGTGGAAAAAATGGATATTCGAAAACCACAGATGAGCGTGAACACCATGTCCGTGCAGACCATCAAGAAAATCCCGGTCATTTTAGGGGAGGCAGATGTCATCAAATCCATTTTATTGTTGCCGGGCGTTACCAATGCCGGCGAAGGGGCATCTGGTTTCAATGTGCGGGGCGGTGCCGTGGATCAAAATTTAATTTTACTGGATGAGGCGATTATTTTCAATTCCTCGCACCTTTTCGGTTTTTTTTCCGTCTTCAATCCAGATGCCATAAAGGACATTAAACTTTATAAAGGGGGCATCCCGGCGCGCTATGGCGGCCGGGTCTCCTCCGTTTTGGATATTTTTCAAAAAGAGGGCAACAGCAAGGAGTTTAAAATGAACGGGGGTATTGGTGCCGTGGCCAGTAGATTATTGGTGGAAGGGCCCCTAGTGAAGGACAAGGCCGCTTTTTTGGTGGGTGGCCGGGCTTCCTATGCCCATTTGTTCCTGCCCCTTTTTGATTTGGACAATACGGCCTATTTCTATGACCTGAACACCAAGCTCAATTACAGGATCAATGAGAACAATAACATTTTCCTCTCTGGCTATTTTGGGCGCGATGTCTTTGGTATAAGTGAAAGCTTTGTAAACACCTATGGCAATGCGGTGGGCAATTTTAGATGGAACCATTTGTTTTCTGATAAACTGTTCTCTAACCTTAGCCTCATCTACTCGGATTATTATTACGGTCTAAAACTGGATTTTGTGGGGTTCAATTGGAATTCGGGCATTCGCAATTTCAATCTGAAATATGACCTGAAGCATTACATGAACGATAAGCTCCAAATAAACTATGGCATCAATAATGTATACTACCAATTCAATCCGGGTAAAATAGAACCCAGCAATGCCGACTCCGGTATCCTAGAGGAACAACTCACCCAGAAATATGCCAATGAATTTGCCGCCTATGTGGATGTGGAACATCGGGTTTCAGATAATCTAAGTTTGGGCTATGGCCTTCGTTTCAGCAACTTCATACGTTTGGGCCAGGAGGAGCTGAACGTATATGCCAATGACAACCCCGTCCTCTTTGATCCCTTTCTCCTCATTTACAGGGAAGCTGATCCCATAAACACCATTAACCCCGGCAGGAACACCACGTTGGCCACTTTCAACAATTTTGAGCCCAGGGCATCCCTATCGTACACCTTTGGGGAAAACAACGCCGTAAAGGCCAGCTATACCCGTCTGGCCCAATACCTACACCTGCTCTCCAATACCAACTCCCCTACTCCGTTGGATGTTTGGACCCCCAGTGGGCCCTTTGTGGAGCCCCAGTTATTGGATCAGTACGCCGTGGGCTATTTTAGGGATATTCAGCAAGGTGACTATAGTTTTGAGACCGAGGCGTTTTACAAGGCCATCCAAAACAGGATAGATTACATAGATGGTGCCAACCTCATTGCCAACAACGCCATTGAAACGGTCATCCTCAATGGGGAGGCCCGGGCCTACGGTCTGGAAGTGCTGCTGCGTAAAAACAGCGGCAAACTACAGGGTTGGTTGGCCTATACCCTGTCCAAATCAGAGCAAAGAACCCCGGGCCGTGATGCGGTGGTGGACAATGGCAGGAGCAACCTGGAAACGGGCATCAATTTTGGCCAGTGGTACAATACGCCCTTTGATAAAACCCACGATGTGGCCCTCTTTGGCAGTTATGAACTCAACCAGAAATGGAGCTTCAACTCCAACTTTGTCTATCAAACAGGGCAACCTACCAATTTTCCGATTGGGCAATTTGAATTTCAAGGGCTCACCGTGCCCTATTTTGGGCTGCGCAACCAACAGCGCCTGCCAGACTACCATAGATTGGACATTTCCGCCACCATGACCCCGAGAAAGAACAGAGACCGTAAAATTCAGGGTGAATGGGTGTTCAGCATTTACAATGTGTACAACCGCAGGAACGCCGCCTCCATCAATTTTAGGAGAAACCAGGATATGGGGGTCAATGAGGCCTTTAGAACGTCCATTTTTGGAATTGTACCGGCCGTAACCTATAATTTTAAGTTCTAGAAGATGAAAAAGCTGGCTTATTTTCTTCCTTTACTACTATTTGCCATCTCTTGTGAAGATGTCATAGAGGTGGATGCGCCAACCGAACCTCCCAGGCTCATTGTAGATGGCGTGATCCGTATAGATACCTCAGAA
>CAKZLG010000022.1 GCA_937125035.1 uncultured Maribacter sp.
TGTGGACAACACCACTATTACGACAAATACTGTAAAGCTTATCAAAGTACAGAACGGTAATCAAGTACAGGCCAGTGTCAACGGCACTGCAGGGGGAGATGCCATTAACTTGGTGCCCTCTGCACCATTGGAGGCAAATACTGAATATCGATTTGAGATCGATGGTGTTCTGGATTTGGTTGGAGAACCTTTTGAACTCTTTACTTCAACATTCACCACCGGGAGCGGTAACCCTGGGCCGGTGACTGATTTGGATAATGTTTCTTTTGCAAATGCCGGAACAGTGGCCTCAGGGGCCAAGTATACTACTCTTACCATAGGTCCTGATGATAAATTGTACGGTCTCCAGATTAACGGGGATATTGATAGGTGGACCATAGAAAGTGATGGTACTCTTTCAGGGAAAGAAGACCTTGATACTTGGAAAGGAAACTATGGTAACGACAGAACTTCTGTTGGTCTTACATTTGATCCTGATGCAACAGCCCAGAATTTAATTGCCTATATCTCCCATAATTCAGGGGGGCTGAACGGAGCACCCGCTTGGGATGGTAAGATTTCCAGGCTTTCGGGAGCCAACTTGGAAACAGAAGCCCTAATAGTAACTAATTTACCAAGGTCCACTAAAGATCATTTAACGAACAGCATCGCTTTTAAGCCTGGTGAGAATAATGTCCTTTATTTTAATCAAGGAAGCAATAGTGCTGCCGGTGCACCTGATGGTGCCTGGGGAAATAGAAAGGAACGCTTATTATCGGCTGCAGCACTGCGCCTCGATTTAGATAAGCTTCCAGAGGGCCAATGGCCTTTAAATGCCAAAACCACTATGGATTTGGCAACTATCAATGCAGTGGATATAAACTCACCCATTTTGGCATCACCCAATGGTACTACCTATTCAGAGTCCGGTCAAAGCGGAATTCCAGATGATGGTACCTATAACCCCTATTACGTCAATGCGCCCCTAACCTTGTTCGGTACGGGTGTGCGAAACGCCTATGACTTGGTATGGCACTCCAACGGTCAATTGTACATTCCTACCAACGGAACCGCAGGGGGAAGTAACGCTCCTGCATCAATAAATGGCACTAGAAGACCTGATGGTAGCTTTTACGACTATAGCAATCCTGCACTTTTCCCTGTAATACCTGCTTCTAATGGAAACAACATACAAAGGGATTGGCTATTCAGGTTAGATCCAGGAAACCCCTTGGGTTATTATGGACATCCAAATCCACTCCGTGGTGAATTTGTGTTAAACCGGGGAGATGCAGATGTCAACAATGCGGTTTATAATGGCGTTGTGGCCGATATAAACTATAGGGGCGATGCTTTCGATTTTGAATTTAATAAGTCACCAAACGGCGTAATAGAATATAAGAGCAATGCGGAAAATGGAAATCTCACAGGAGCGCTACTCGTGGTACGCTACAGTGGTAGCAGTGACATTATCGCCTTGGTGCCAGATGGTCCTAATGGGGATATTGGTACGTTCAAAGAGGGAATACCAGGATTTACTGGTTTCCAGGATCCATTGGATCTGGTAGAGGATGTAAATACCGGTAATATTTATGTTTCCGATTATGGAAGAAGTGAAATTGTACTGTTAAAACCAAATGCTCAGACAGCACCAGAAGCGTTGATCGTATTGGATGCCGAGGAAGTTGTAGGAGATGCGGTAACCAGTAATGACTACATTCAGGAAATTCTTCTATCCAACCTTGGTAACGGAACTTTAGAAGGCATAAGTGCCAGTATTACAGGACCGGATAGCGATCAGTTTTCTTTTAATGGATTGATAGGTAGCCTAAACGTTCAAAACTCAGCGTCCTTCAACGTAGTCTTTACACCTACCTCAGTTGGTCCTAAATTTGCCCAGCTGACCGTTTCGGGAACAGGAGTGGAAGATGTGATAATTCCTTTGAATGGTTTAGGGAAACAAGGTGCTGGAGGTTCCAATGAACCATCCCTGCAATGGATATTGGATACGCAGTTGGGGTCTGGCTTTGTCAATGTTGGTGACGAAGATCCTACTACCAATATTTTCAATCCTGCCAGTGGTTTGAACTTCAATGACCTTTTAGGGGACGAATTGGATATTCAAAGCTTTGAAAGAGCTATAGATGCTCCCGTGACCTTAGAAGTATTGAGTGTTTATGGGCCTACTGCTAGTGACCCCATCGTGGCCTTTGGTTGGTATGAAAAAGGGAATGCTGCTTCTACCAGTGAATTATTTACGGTAGGCAATTCCCCCACAAGTAATGGACAACGATTAGATCCACCATTAACCGGACTTGATCAATTTGATCCAGGAACCCAAGGTTTTGGTTTTTATAGCAGATGGCCATTCTTTGGTAATAGACAATTGTTCAGTGAGGACGCCCTCAACACCTTTAGTGATGCCATACCTCACCATGTACGTGTGTATGAGCTTCCGGGCGAGGATAATGCCTACATTATAGCGACCGAAGAACATATCTCTGGTTTTGACTATCAAGATATTGTGGTCATTGCAAGGAATATAAGACCAGCCGATGAAAATCCTTTGGTAGCCTGTGGTCCCATAAGTACATTGGATTGCGATGAAATAGAGGTTGCTTTGCCTTTTTCTTTGGATTTTGATGGTACGGAAGGTGGTTTAGTGAATACAGGCTTTACTATGGTGGATAACCCTTCGGTTCGCCTAGCTGTAGATGGGCCAATAAGTAATCCGAATGTGCCGGGCTTTGAGCCTGCCCAAATAAGTGTGGCCAATGGAAATCTGGTTTTGGAAGCCAATAACGGTATTTCGTTTAGAACTGAAGGGCCGGGAACGAGCCAAAGTACAGATGTTAATTCTCAGTTGAATACTTTAGGGGTTGGCTTTGATGCAACCGCCTATGGAAATTTCAGTATCACAACGACTATTGTGAATCCATATACGGATGCGACGAATGATTCTGAACAAGCTGGAATATGGTTTGGACTTGATGAAGATAATTTCGTGAAATTAGTTGCTAACAGGAACGGACAGGTTGAGCTGCGTTCTGAGGTCAATGGACTTTCTGAAAATGTTGACCAGGTACAGACGGATGTACCAAATTTAAACACGAGTTCAGTTCAACTACGTCTTTTCGTTGATGCCGACAATAGCTTATTGGTAGCTTATTACACCTTAAATAATGGTTCGGAGGTAGAATTAGGGTTTTTACCCTTACCATCGCCATATATCAATGGAAATGTGTCTTATAGTGGTCAAAGTTTCGCCGGTATTTTTGCTACTAAAAGGAGAGAGTTGACGGCTGATGTCGAATACGTTTTTGAGGATTTTTCCATAACTCCTCAAAGCATAATCACATTCAACCCAATAAGGATTAATTTTTCAAGGGCTGAGGATATCCCTCCAACAGGTTATCTGCAAGATTCTGGGCTAGGTTTTGCCGATAGGGGTAATGAATATTCCTATGGATGGTTATCGGTCAATGGCCAAACACCATTGGATTTAACGGGCAATACCAGAAATAGGGAAGTGGCTGGAGTAGACCTATTGAATAATACCCTGTTGCACATGCAATATGGCAACGCAGGCGGTACCAATGGTAACGTAACGGAAGGTATTTGGGAACTAGCAGTACCTAATGGAACCTATACCGTATCGGTTGGAGTAGGTGATCCTGAAGTGGATGGCACTCCAGGTACAGAACCATTCCATTCCATTAATGCTGAAGGAATTAGTATAATAGACCAATATTCACCAGTAGGAGCTGAAGGTGCGGCCACAAGGTTCACCTCAGGGACTGCCACTGTTGAGGTCTCTGACGGTAGGTTGACAATTGACGCAGCGGGCGGATTCAATACCAAGATCAATTCTTTGGAAATCACTCAGGACGGAATAAATTCAGGGGCATTCTTTTCTAATGTCAATCCAACGGATAATTCCATCAATGTTGCCATTACCGGATTCCAAATTACGGTTTCTGTAAATACACCTGAGGGTTATGAGCTAGATGAAGCTACCTTGGCCGGTAACGTAAACCTTTATAGATTGGTTGGGAATGATGAAATATTAGTTCCCTCCAACTCCAATGATACAGGGGGAGGAGATGCAATTACCTTAACCCCTTTAGACAATTTACAACCATTTACAGACTATGTCTTCAGACTTTCGTCCAATATTGAAGCCAACCAGATCGGAAATCTAAATGAGAGAATTCCATTTCAAGCCTTCCGATCGGATTTTACTACGGGAGATGGCACTACGGTTCCAGATCTTGATCTATCTGGAGTAGCGTTTACACCTGTAGACCTACCAAGTACCAGCGGAGAGCGTTTTTCTAGTTTGGTCATTGGTCCTGATGGGAAACTATATGGAAGTACCATTGGGGATTTTCAGTCGGACGGTAGGATCTATCGTTGGGATATGGACATAGATGGAACATTAATAAACGAGGAAATATTAACGCCAGAGCTTGTTGGGTCACCAGATCCGGAAGGCGGCTCCAGACCAGGGGATAATAATGAAAGGTTGATAATTGGTTTTGCTTTTGATCCGGCTGCCACAGCGGATAACCTAATAGCCTATGTCACCCATAGCCAAGCATCTGACTCTGACGGACCGGAATGGGATGGCAAATTGACCAGATTAAGTGGACCCACACTGACTAATGTCCAAGATATCATTGAGCATTTACCGAGGTCAAAAAAAGATCATTTAACCAATAGTATCATTTTTGATGATCGGGGGGATCTTTTTATAAACCAAGGAAGTAACTCGGCTGGTGGAGCACCTGATGCTGCATGGGATTTTAGACCTGAGCGCCTATTATCTGCTGCTATTTTAAAACTTGAACTGGATAAACTACCGAGTACCCTCCCCTTAAGTGCCTACACCACAGATGATATTGCGGTGATCAACGCAGCACCTGCTGGTAGTATTTCAATGAGTGATGGTACTTACAATCCGTACGCTGTCAATTCACCATTGACCATTTATGCATCTGGTATTAGAAATGCTTATGACTTTGTCTGGCACAGCAATGGTTGGTTGTACATTCCAACTAACGGAACCGCCGGAAATAATAGTAGCTCACCAAATTCACCAGCCTATACTATTGGTGATCCTTTGGCAAGAAGAATTGATGGCCTAACCTCTTTACCAAATATTCCAGCTTTAAATGGCGGGGAGACCCAAAAAGATTGGTTGTTTAAAACACAAGGAGGATCCTATCACGGACATCCAAACCCTTTTAGGGGAGAATTTGTTCTTAATCATGGAGGAGCTCCTTACAGCGGAGTACCTGGCCAGGAATCGGAACCAGCCACAGATGTTGTAAAATACCCAGATAACTTAGGCCCTGATCCAAATTATAGAAGACCGGCGTACGATTTTGGATTTAATAAGTCACCCAATGGGGCCATAGAATACCAAAGTGATGCCTTTGGAGGAAAACTTCAGGGATTATTGATGGTGGTTCGTTTTAGTGGACAGGACGATATTATTGTCTTACAGCCCCAGGGGAATGGGGACATCGCCAATGCCAACGGGGATGTTCCAGGATTACAAGGCTTTGATGATCCTTTAGATGTGGTGGAAGATCCAACTACTGGTAATTTATATGTATCCGAATATGATCGTGGTGGCAACACCAATGTTGGCCTCGTTCTTTTGCGTGCCAATGTACAGGCCACCCGTGGCCCAGAAATTGTGGCTGCCCCTGAAGAGTTGATTTTTGAAACAACTGTTAACAGTGATGGTAGTCAAACAGATACCGAGATTGTGGAAGTTACCAACGATGGTAATGAATTATTAAATATCACTTCTGCTTCATTTACCGGAGAATTTGCTTCTCAGTTTGAATCCGTTACCCCATCAGGTGTAGTGACACTACAACCAGGGGAATCTCAGGAGTATTCCATAGAATATGCTCCGGATTTAAACAGTAGCGATTTAGGCTATCAGCAAGCTGCTTTGATCATTGAAAGCGACGATCCAAACAATCCCAGTTTTGAGATAGGGCTTCACGGGCTTAAAAAGGCCGGTTTTGAAGGAGGCGAAGAACCCGCATTGCAAGATGTAGTGAATGCCTTGGGTATAGGAATCAATGTAGGATGGACAAACTTGATTGTTGGGACGAGTCCAGACCCAATAGGCGATGAGGTAGAAGTGGAAAGATGGGTGAAAGCTACAGAGGCTCCTATAAATGTAACACCTGTAGGTCGCTACTCCCCAGGGGAAACACTTCCTTTTGGATGGTACACAAACGAGGGGAATACACCAGCTAGTGTAGTACTTAACGAAGTGGGCGTTTTGGCAGATGGCCTAAATAACGCTCAAACCCTATTCCCGTCAATTTCAAGTGGAGATTCATCATTTGATCCTCAAGGGGCCGTTTTCGGTTTCTATGTGGAATCGGAAACCTTCGGTAGAATAAATTACACGGAAGATGCACTTAATGCAGTGCAAACAAGCGGAGTTACGCACAGGACCAGGATCTATCCAATGGCCGATAGAGATGGCAATCCAATCGAAAATAGTTATTTGATTACGTTTGAGGATGCTACTAATGGTGACTATCAGGACTACATATTCATTATTGATAACGTTATTCCATTTGAAGAAGGACTATTGGTCTTGGATTTCAATTCAGAAAGTCTGGACTTTACCGCTTCAATAAATCAAGAAGACATTCCTGTTCAACAGATTAGTTTAACAGGTACTGGTGGGGTGGTAAGCACAGAAGTTTCCTTGGAGAGTTCTGAAGAATGGGTGGTACTACCAGAAACTTTTGATCTCAATACACCTTTCAATATAGGAATTGACAATACAGGTTTGGGGAATGGCTCGTACACAGCTATCGTAACGGCTTCTTCCCCTAATTATGAGGACGCCACTTTTCAGGTAAATCTGGAAATAACCAACGAATTGGTCTATACCTATCAATTCAATTTCCAAACACCGGATGATGTGGAGATATCACCAGAAGGCTATATTGATGATATTGGGGAGCCTTATGGAGTACGGAGTACCATTTTAGGAAATCTCAACTACGGTTGGGTATTGCCTGGAACCACTACGCCTAGCGATGCTGGGGTAAATGGCAGAAATAGGGATAGTGGTATACCAGACGGGGTCCTCTTACAGACATTCACCATAATAGGACACCCAACTCCCGCCACTTTTCCACAATATGATTGGTTAGTGGATGTGCCGAACGGAATTTATTCTGTTAATATCAGCGTGGGTGAAAGGGATTTCAGTAATAGCAATCATGTCTTGGACGTGAACGGTATTGAAGTTATAAATTTTAACCAAGATGCAGATACATCAGGGATTGTCTATGCTGAGGATACCAAGTTCGTGGAAGTTACAAATGGTACCTTAAGAATGTCCTTGGGTACGGGCGGTTTCAATGCCAAACCGAATTATATACGTTTGGCACCGTTGAACACTTCGGTGTTGCCACCCACTATACTGGCTACTTTTGATGGGAATAACAGTGACGTGGACACCTACAGAGGACCGGTGGGCATTACGCTGGAAGCGAGGGATGAGAGTGAGAGTGGAAGTATAGTTAGATTAGAATACAATTTAGACGATTCTGGAGTGGAAGCGTATACCGTACCCATAACAGTTTCTGAAGTAGGCCCCCATGTTTTGGAGGTGACTGCAGAGGATGCCAACGGTAATATCAGCATAGAAACATTCAATTTCAGTATCGAAAGTCCAACGGGTGCCTTATTGGCCATTGAGAATATGACCAAAGTACCCGGAACGGATAGGGGATTCCCAGCTGATGATTATTATACCTTTCACAGATTGGGCAATCCGGGCCAGGCATTGGTGCATGATGCTAACATTATGCGTTTGAACAATACGGGAACGGGTGAGTTGATTGTTTCGGATGCAGTCTTGTCCGATATCAATGATTATACCTTTGAAGTTTTAGATGAAACAGGAACCACGGTAGATTTTCCCATTACAATAGCTCCAGGAAGTTTTGCTGATTTGGACATCACGTTTGTGGGCACTACAGGAAATGGGAACAATGGTATTTTCGTTGAAAACATTGAGATTGTTTCCAATGCAGACAACGCTTTGGAAAACTTGGCGACTTTACATGGTGGATATTCTCCGCAACCAGAAGGAGGTGATGAGATTAACGCACAGGAAGTATTTGATGCATTTGGTTTTCAAACAAGTATGTTGAGCATAGTGAATGATGAAGGTACAATTACTCCTCCAAACAATTTAACATTCAGACCAAGTTCCAATTATCCAATTCCGGAAAATGTGGATGCCGGATACGAGGGAGATCTGATATTGTCCGATAACTTTGTCCAAGCAGATCCTTCAAAACCTGTTATAGGAATTCAACTATCTGCACTTCACGGCGGACCAAGTTCAAACGGGGCGAAATTCGTTCAGACAGGGACCAATACTGGGACTGTTGGTGGAATAAACTTCAGCCACAATCCAGGATATTACCAAACTTTGTTACCAAAGGCGCAAGGTTCCACAACAGTAATCAATAATGACAATAGCACTAGCATTTCTGGACCATTCCGAATTGCCGTGGCTAATTATTTGACAAGTGGAGGTAATAATATTTCCGGAGACAGGCCAGATCTATTGGGAGCTAGGGTGTATAAGGTTATCGACCACAATGGAAATGTGATTCCAAATGAATACATTGTATTACAGGATTTTGTTCAAAACGGATGTGGAGCAGGTTCTGCCAATTGTGATTGGAATGACAATACGTTCTATTTCATCAATATTCGTCCAGAGGGCGTACCCACAGCACAGCCAATTGAAGATTTGTTCGTCAGTATGGGTGAAGAGCTTAACTTGGACGTATCTGAAAACTTCAGTGCAGGGTACCCCGGCAATGTGTTGACCTTCTCAGCTACAACAGCAGAAGGTGGTTTGCCCAATTGGTTGCAAGTGGACGCACAGACAGGAATACTTTCTGGAACCGTGCCGGTAGATGCTCCTTCAAGTCTTGACGTAATTATAGAGTCAACAGACTTAAATGGGCTCGTAGCATCTACCACGCTTACTATTTTAGTTGATTTACCGCCAATGGCGCAAGATGATGAGGTGACCCTATTCCAAAATGTGGTTACTTTACTGGATGGGTTATTGGTCAATGATTCCGAGCCCAATGGTCAGGCATTCAGTATTGTATCTGTGGAAACTCCTTTAAATGGAACAGCAGAGATCCAAGCAGGTGGTGCTGCCATCGTGTATACACCAGATTTGGATTATGTGGGGAATGATAGTTTTTCCTACACTATAGAAGATGAGACCGGCTTAACCGCTTTTGCGAACGTGAATTTGACGGTTGTATCTGAAAATCAAGCCCCAGTGGCTGTATTGGAATCAAATACAGACTCAGGTCAGGCAGCTCTCTTCGTCCAATTTACAGGAAGTAACTCGACTGACGAGAATCCAGGAAATTTAACTTTTGAATGGGATTTTGGGGATGGCCTAGGAACTTCCATTGAGGCAAACCCATCATATACGTTTACCTCCGCAGGTCAATATACGGTGACTCTAGTGGTAACTGATTCTGAGGGATTATTTGATAATGCCACCAAAATAATCACGGTATCTGCTCTTGCAAATACAGCACCTACGGCAGTGGCCTCTATATCCCCATTATCAGGGGTTAATTCCTTAAACTTCAGTTTTGACGCAAGTGCATCCAGTGATGCCGAAAGCGCATTGAGTTATTTATGGGATTTTGGTGATGGCACGACGGCTACATTGGCTACAGTAAGCCATACGTATGACTCCCCAGGGATATATGATGTAAGTCTAACCGTTACCGATTCCGGTAATTTAACAAACACTGTCACTAGTCAAATAGAAGCTAAGGAGCCCATCACGGGCGATTTCGCCCTTAGGATCAATGCAGGAGGTCCTGCGGTCAGCTTCGATGGCAACGACTATGTTGCGGACGTCGACTTTGTCGGCGGCAAGAGCTACCAGAACGCGAGTGCCGAAGTGCCCGTGCTGTACCAGACGGAGCGCAGTGCGTCCCCGCCTGAATTCGGATACGCGATTCCATTGGCCAACGGGGACTACCAGGTCACCCTGCACTTCGCGGAGATCTACTGGGGCGCCACCGGCGGTGGGCCCGGTGGGGTCGGTGCACGTGTGTTCGATGTTGCAATCGAGGGCGTAACGGTGCTCGATGACTTCGACATCAACGATGAGGTGGGTCCACAGACCGTTGCCACGAGGACGTTCCCGGTGACCGTTACCGATGGGGTGCTGGACATGGCCTTCGACGCACTTGGTGAAGACGGCGTCAACCAACCGAAGCTATCTGCGATCGAGATATTGGGCAATGGTGGGGGCAACACCCCACCGACCGCCCTTGCGGTTGCGACCCCATTGAGCGGTGATGCCCCGTTGGAGGTCAGTTTCGATGCGTCCGGTTCGAGTGACGACAATGGCATTGTGTCCTATCTCTGGGACTTCGGCGATGGCGTTACCTCCACCGTGGCGAACCCCGTGCACGTCTACGAACAACCCGGAAGTTTCTCCGCGACACTTACGGTCACGGACGCCGATGGGCTAATGGATACCGATTCGGTTGCTGTAACCGTATCTGAACCGATTACAGGCGACTTTGTTCTACGAATCAATGCGGGCGGACCTGCGGTAAGTTTTGGCGGGGACGAATATGTCGCCGACCAGTATTTTGTCGGGGGCAAGGTATACGAGAACGCAAGCGCCGAAGTGCCCGTGCTGTACCAGACGGAGCGCAGTGCGTCCCCGCCTGAATTTGGATATGCGATTCCATTGGCCAACGGGGACTACCAGGTCACCCTGCACTTCGCGGAGATCTACTGGGGCGCCACCGGCGGTGGGCCCGGTGGGGTCGGTGCACGTGTGTTCGATGTTGCAATCGAGGGCGTAACGGTGCTCGATGACTTCGACATCAACGATGAGGTGGGTCCACAGACCGTTGCCACGAGGACGTTCCCGGTGACCGTTACCGATGGGGTGCTGGACATGGCCTTCGACGCACTTGGTGAAGACGGCGTCAACCAACCGAAGCTATCGGCAATCGAGATATTGGGCAATGTAGAACAAATTGACACGACGCCCCCTGTCCTTGTGCTGGTTGGCCCCGGCGATCTGAGCCTTGGGCTTGGGG
>CAKZLG010000023.1 GCA_937125035.1 uncultured Maribacter sp.
AAGCTTAAACCCTACGGCCTCCATTTCACGTACGGCTTGTTCTTCCGTCATTTTATGAACCTCTTTGATGGGCACCAAGGGATCTTCTCCCCTATACTCGATCAGATAGACCTTGCCGTCGGGGGCAAGGGCCTCCCTGATGGAAAGCATCATTTCATACGGAAAATTGAATTCATGGTAGACATCTACCAAGAGGACTTTATCCATGGTATTGGGCGGCAGGTTCACCGATTTCTCAGTACCCTGTACCAAGGTCACGTTTCCCACCTCCATATCCACTTTTTTAGAAGCCATGGCTGCCAACATCTGGGGTTGAAGGTCTACGGCATAGACGGCTCCCTCAGGGGCCATGGACGCCATTTTAAAAGTATGGTAACCGGAACCCGCACCAATGTCCGCAATGGTATCCGTTGGGCGTAGTTCCATGTTTTTCAGCAACAATGCGGTGCGTTCCTCTTTTTCCCTTTCTGGCCGTTCCAACCAACCCATGCCCTGATAGCCCATAACGTGCGCAATTTCCCTACCCATATACCAATTGCCAATGCCGTTGGGGTCTCCAGCCCGAAATACATAGCGTTCATTCTGCTGGCCATGGCATGCCAGTAGAACCATAAAGGGACAAAGCCAAAGGCTACGGGTACATTTCAAAATAATAGAAAGGGCATAAGGCGTCTGCATTGTTTGTATTTTAAGTCGTTTCAGCCACCGTCATCACCAAAACCGAATCCACCTTTTTAAGAAGGATAAACGGCATTTCCGAACTGTGGCCTCTTTCAAAAATAGTTGATTTCCTCAGATTCATCTATTTAGAGACGGCGATGCAAACACTGTCCTTGATTTCCAAGAAGCTGGTGCCCTACCAACGATAAGCATACAGCCCGTAACCACGACCATATGCCCTGGATGTACGGGCGATTTTTCGGTGACGGCCACCCATGCGGACCTTTATCAATGGCAGTATTGGGACGGGATAAGTTGGGTAAATGTTACAGATACTGGCATTTACAGTGGCAGTACTACGGCCAACCTTACCCTCTCCAACCCTACACCTGCCAATAATGGCAACCAGTACCGTGTACTATTGAATAACGCAGCCTACACTTGTGGCGAACAGATTTCAGACACGGTGATCCTAAACATACAAGTGGCATCTATCATCACCAACAGGCGCATTACGTACAGGGTAAATAAAAATTGATGGCTTTCTTCCTAACACGTACCCACTATTTCTTAATCGGCAGACGAAGCTGAGATGGATGTTCCTTGGAATGATGGATGGTATTTGTGGCCACCTTTCCCTCGGATTCGTTATAATTATCACCTCCCGTATTTAGATTTCTCGCAAAACGCGGAAAATTGCTACTGGAGACCTCTATCCGTATCCTATGGCCCTTGTCAAAATAATTACTTGTGGCCATAGGCGTCAGTTCCACCTCATAGACCTTTCCTTTCTCCATAAAGACTTCCTTGTCATACCCCTCCCGATATCGTACCCGTTGTATGGTTTCGTCCAAATTATAGGCGCGTCCATCAGGATGGACATCTATCAGTTTTATCGTAATATCCGTATCCTTAACATCCGAAGAAAGATAAAGGGTGCTCTCAATAAAGCCCGTTACCTCTACACCTTCTTTTAAAGGGGGCGTGGAATAGACCAAGATATCATCCCGCTCTTCCATGACCTGTTGATCAAACGCCCCACCTTTCACGGCGTTTCCGGTACAGCATACATTTCCCCCATAGGAAGTTACTGGGTTCATAGGATCGTAGACAAACGTATCCGGTTGATCCTTCTTGGGTTTTTTGGACGTTAGGACGCCATCACCGTTCAACGTGTTGGCCTGTCCGCCACTGTTTAGATAGAACGTGGTCATTTTAGTGTTCTTTGGCGGCCACGCCTCCGCACTTTGCCATTGGTTGCTGCCCATGGTATAATACTGTACCCTAGGCGTTTTTTCCTTAAAGTCATTGTCCTTATCCTTGAGCCAAAGGTCCCACCAGGCATAGATCTGTTCGTCATAGTTTAAGCGGGCATCGCCCACGGAACGTTCGCCCACCACGGTATTTTCAGTGGCACGCGTATAGGCACAGTGCAAGGTTGGTGCGATCACCAAATACTGGTTCTCCCTAATTTCGGGGTCTTTGGCGTTCTCGCGTACATGGTTGAACAAGGCCAGATTGGGGGTAATGCTCACATCATACCAAGAGGTGAACCAAAAACTGGGCGTTCCAATTTCCATATGGTCATGATAAAGGCCTCCCGTAAACCATTCTGGGTCGTTGGGTTTTCTACGCACCATTTTGTCAAAAATCTCTTTTTTACCGTTCATGTTCTTAAGGATGTCCTGAATGGGCAAATGGGCCAATGCCTCAGACATATCCACTGGTGGATTCTCCGGGGGCAGGTCATAAAAACGCGAGATACGAATCATGTCTTCTTGCGTCGCACCAGCGGGAATTCGGGGCTTGAATTTATCATGCTCTACCCCGTATAGCCAAGAAAAGAAGAGCAACTGCTCGGCCCCACCACGGTACCAATTGCCCTGTTCCATGATGTCACCTACACGGCCCACCCCAGCACCGAAGCCTTGGGGCACCATGGCGGCATGAGCAGGGTGGTCCAAGGCCGCTACGGCCATTTGCCATTCGGCCGTACTTGAGCACCCGTAAGTGCCTATTTTGCCGTTGGACCACGGCTGGTCCTTCATCCAGCTAAAGGCATCGTAGCCATCGGTCAAGGGAACCCCAAGGATGTCCCACTCCCCTTCTGAGAAATAACGGCCACGCTCATTTTGTACCACATAGGCGTATCCCCGTTTTACGGCCTCTAGGGCACGTTGGGCAGTTCTTGTCTTTTGCTCCCCATCTCCCCAAGAATTAAAATTGTAAGGAGTCCTGGAAAAGATAATGGGCACTTTTTCCTCTGTTTTAGGCCGGTAGATATCGGTCGCTAAACGTACTCCATCCCGCATGGGCATCATTACTTTTTGTTCCACGATGGCCATGGTCTCCAACTCTTGGAGTAGGTTCACGGGCTGTTGTGCTTGTAAAGGAATGATGTAGCCCATTAGGCCGAGAACGTAAAGAACAATTATTTTTTTCATAGGTAGGAAAGGGTTTTGTGTCGATTGTTATTTTTAAAAGGCGTTTTATTCGTTACAAGGGTGCAGCAGTCTTTAGGGCTTCCAATTCCGTTTTAAGTTCCTGATATCTTATTTCGGCATCCTTGCCCGGTATTTGATCGGCACTGCCCACCATATATTGTAGATATGATATTTGCGCCACCAGCATTTGCTGGGGATACGCACCTTCGTCATTTTTAAGCTGTTGCAGCATTGTCTTTGATTTTGCCAACGCGTCTTGATCGGCAGCTGCGGTCTTACCCTTTAGTTTTTTTACATTATCCTCTAGGTCTGCCTGTAGTTTCCGCGCTTCAGAGAGAAGGTCCATCACCTTGAGCTGCATGTTCAATTGGCGCTGTAGATCTTCTTTGGTGAGGCCCTCTGCCGCAACCCTGGGATCCATTATGATTTCAAAAGGCTGCTCCAAAGCGGTGCCGTTTACGGTAAGTTTGGCCACATAGCTCCCCGGGGCGGCCATAGGTCCATTTTTATACCTCCGCTTAGCGTCCTTATGCCATGGTCCTTTTTGGCCCAGGTCCCAAGCAAAGCGGTTCATGCCTTTCTTGGTACCCAGCTTTGGGTCCACATACCGAAAGGTGCGGCTCATGTTCATGTCCTCCACTTCCGTTACCTTGGTGTTCGCCATGGTACTATCGCTTACTATGGCAACTAGGGCATTGCCCGTGGCATCTAAAATTTCCAAGGTTACTTGGTCTGTTTTTCCTTCGGGAAGGTAATAATCGATCAAGACAGCGGTTTCCGGATATTTTGGAAAATCAGGTCTTGTGGCCATGGGGAATCTGTAGCGTATGGTGGTATCTGGTTTAAAAAGCACGGGGTCTCCTTCCAAGGCCATGATATTGGACTGCCTTAGGGTGGTCATATTGTCCAATATCCAAAAGCCCCTGCCCATAGTACTCAGGACCAGATCGCCCCGTACTAGTTTTATATCCGTAATGGGCGTGATCGGTAGGTTCTGTTGAAAGGGCAGCCATGTGGCCCCATCATCCAAGGAAACGAACATCCCATACTCCGTACCTGAAAACAGCAATCCTTTTTTTACGGGGTCTTCACGGAGTACGCGGGTGGTATGGTCCTTAGGGATGCCATTGTTCTCCGTACTGAGCAATTGCCAGCTATTGCCATAGTCCGTGGTCTTGTACAAGTACGGGGCTGGATCACCCAGTAAATGCCGGTCTACCGCTATGTAGGCCGTGGCAGCGTCAAAGTGCGAGGGTTCCACAGATTCCACCCTTCCACCCTTGGGCAGTTTTTTTGGGGTAACGTTCTTCCAGGTCTTACCACCATCTTGGGTAAGGGAAATGACCCCGTCATTGGAACCTGTCCATATGAGTCCTTTTACCAAGGGCGACTCCCGGATGGAATAAAGCGTACTGTAATATTCCTCCCCGGTGATGTCCCGTGTGATGGGACTCCCGGAAATCACCTGTTTGTCCTCTTCAAAAGCTGTGAGGTCTGGGGAAATGGTTTCCCAGGAATAACCATCAGAATCGGTTTTGTGCACGTATTGTGAACCGTGGTAGACCACGTCTGGATCGTGTGGGGAAATATGGACGGGGGCCACTCGCTGAAAGCGGTATTTCAGATCTTTTGGATTGTGTCCGTAGATATTGGAAGCCCCAACATAATAGGCCTTCTCTGTACCCGTGAGTTTGTTGAACACCCCAAAGCGCCCCTTGCAATTGGCATAGACGATGTTGTGATTGCCCGGTTTGGGCACTGCGGGCCCCGTTTCACATCCGCCGGTATTGATGATCCATCCTGTGCCCGCATTTTGTATGGAACTGGGCGGAAAACTGGGTACGGCAATGGTACTGCCATTATCCTGTTGCCCTGCATACAACCAATAGGGATATTGATCATCTACTTCCACTTGGTAGAGTTCCGCCGTGGGCTGGTTGAATTGGGTGGACCAGGTCTTGCCCCCATTGTGCGAGACGTTGGCCCCACCATCATTGCACTGTATGAGGAGGTCGGGATTGTTTGGATTGATCCAAATATCGTGGTTGTCTCCATGGGGCACTTGCATCCGTTCCCAGGATCGGCCGCCATCCATGGATTTCAATAGAGGGTTGGCGTTTGAATAAACGATGTTGATATTGGTGGGGTCCACTTCCACATTGGTGTAGTAAAAAGGCCGATTTACCAAGCGGATATCGTCTGAAACGTGTTCAAAGCTCTTGCCTTGATCAACAGATCGGTACAGGCCCCTTTCCTTTTCCGGGGCTTCAATTACGGCATAGAGCAACCGGGAATCCGCCGGGGAGACGGCCAGGTCAACCTTTCCTATGAGTCCAGTGGGAAGCCCTTTTTTGAGCTTGGTCCAATTTTTACCCCCATCAATGGATTTGTAGATGCCCCCTTCCGCACTCGTGCCCCCTGAAATGATGGTCCATGGTTTGCGTTGGCCCTTCCAGGCCGCAGCGTAGACGATGTTGGGATTTCCAGGTAAAAGTTCCAGATCGGCGAAACCCGTCTGATCGGACACGAAAAGTACCTTTTGCCAAGTGAGTCCGCCATCAACCGTTTTATAAACACCGCGCTCAGGACCATCCTTAAAGGCATTTCCTATAGCGGCCACCCACACGATGTTATGATCGGTAGGGTCAATTTCCACAGCTCCGATCTGCCCTACATCAGGCAATCCTATATGTTCCCAAGTGGTTCCGGCATCTATGGACTTATAGACCCCTTTTCCGCTAATGACATTGCTCCGTAAGCCGTCTGAGCCGGTGCCCACATAGACTACGTTGGGGTCTGAGGGCGCCACGGAGATGGCCCCTATGGATGGGGTGGCAAAAAACCCATCGGATACATTATGCCATGTGGTACCGTAATCCGTGGTTTTCCAGACCCCGCCCCCACTGGCACCCAAATAAAAGGTGCCCGGTTCATGGGCCGTGCCCGTTACCGTGGTGACCCTACCTCCGCGCTCTGGGCCAACGGTCCTATATTGAAAAGATGTAAAGTCTTGGGATTGAAGGGGTTGTAAAATAAAAAGAAAGAAAAGTAAACGAAGCGTGTTAGTCACTGTTGAATGCATGTATGAGGGTAGTTTTGGTTTGTTTCTAAAGGTAACCAAAAATACCAAAACGCACCCTCTTCAAGGAGAGTTTGACCCTGCGTTCCCTAAGGTTTTCTATTTTTTTTGTCTGGCTCCTGGAGCTTATCGTTTTTCCAAATGCCCTGGGTGACCACGGTGCCGTCTTTGGCATAAAAAGTACCCCTACCGTTACGTTTGTCCGCTTTCCACTGACCCGTATATTTTTCCCCGTTGGGCCAATAGTACGTACCGAGCCCGTTCCGCATATCATCGGTATAATTACCCGTATATTTTTCGCCATCGGGCCAATAAAAAGTACCCGCTCCATGGCGCTTGTTTTCCGCCCATTCGCCTTCATACCTGCTGCCACTGTCCAAAAGGGCAATGCCCGTACCGTTGGCCTTACCGTTCTTAACTTCCCCTACGTAATGCAGAGGCGTGCCCTTATCACTCTTAAAACGTAAATAAGCTCCCATGGATCTTTCCCTGATTTGCCCACGGAGGTTCTGCAATTGTACCTTGCTTTTGTCTAAGGCAAATTGCAAGGAATCCATAGCGCGTAGCAAAGTACTGCCCACGGTTTTCAGGGCAGTGGAATCTACTTGGCCGTTCATGGCCTGTGCGCCAGTAGTAACTATTTTCTTACTGTCCTTTAGCCGGTGGGCCATTGCAATTCTCAAAGGAACGCCCAATTGTAGTTCATGTGCAGTACCTAAGGTCTTCTCATAGGACTGTATGGCTTCATCATAACTTCCCTGCACCAGTAAGGAATCGATGGTAAGAAGGTGCTGCTGCTTGCTCTTGAACAGCTCCAGTTCTTCATTGAGGAGTTGGGCAGCCGTTAATCGTTTGTCCCGTTCATGGGCTTGGTAGGCAAAATATCCCGATGCCAAAAGGCTTGCCCCAACCACCAAATACAACAATTTGTGTTTCTTCTTCATCATTCCATGAAATACTTCAGGCTTATTTACGGGTTAATCGCTCAAATGGATTTCGGGCAGTTTGTTGCGTACTTTCCTGAAATCAGGAGAGAAATATAGGTGGAACCTCATGGTGAGGCCTTGCTTATATAATCCGCCATTATCCAGATCCTGTCCTTGGGAGTACATGAGACCCGCTGCCACCGTGAGCCTTGGGGTAAGAATATAGCCAAGGGTGGTGGTGAGCCTAAGATCTTCCATAGGGCTGGCCACAACGGCCTTTCCGCTCTGCATGATCAATTCGGCCTCTGGGGAAACATAAAGGGTCTTGGGCTGTAATTTGTGGTCGTTGAGGGGGATTTTCATTCGAAACATATAGCGCCATCGGTTTCGGAACGTATAATCACTTGGTTCCCCGAAGCCTTGTGTCCATCGATGCTCAATACGAATACGATGGTATATCATCATATTTTCCAAGGGTTGGGCAAACTGGTATTGATGCCATATGCGCCATTCTGGCACCAAGTTACGGTCTACGGGTGTTTCGCTGGTGTTAAAATTAAGTCGGAGGACACCCCCCAAGCTCACATTGAAGTATTTTGAATGGATATAGCCAATGGCATGCCGGTTGTAGATTTGGGCCATTTGGCCCAAAAAGGGCGTATTCTCCGTTTCCTGAAAACGGAAATGGGTCTGGGCGTCCCAGAACAACCTTTTGGAAATTCTGATGTTCCCATAGGTGTTCACCCATACCCTTTCCACCGCATCTTTGTACTCTGATGTGGCCGGTAATTCATTTTCCCCAACCTCTTGGCCCAAAAGGTGCCCCCCACTTCCGGTGAGGCACAGCAAAAAAACAGACACGCTATACCACGTTCTTTTTGTCATGGGCGTGTGTTTTTTATTAGCGTCTCATCATACAAGAACTGCAATATTTCCCGAGGATTTTTTGCCCTTTTCAATCTGCGCTCCAATTTGGTGGTCTCTGCATTTCGGAGATAGAGGACGCGTTCGTATGCATTGACAATGTCTGAATGCAGCTCCTGGGCATTTTCACAGGAAAGCTCCGAGGCCAGTGTATTTAAAAAATAGGGTTCCACCGTTTTTTGGTACGCCGTGGGAATCCTTTTTTTCACAGTCTCGTCCATTAAAGTGGCCGTAAACGGATTCCAGATCCGATCGGTGTAGGCCACCATGATACGTTCGGCGTAGTTGGGCATTTCGCCCAAGGTTTCCGTGATTTCCTGTAGGTCTTCCAAACAGACCAGTGTTTTCCGCGCCATGGCCAGATCGTCATCGCCATTGCTACCTTCACTATACAATGCCAAGCGCTGAACCGCTAAGGACCCAACCCCTGCCAAGGCGGCGCCATACTTTGCGGGAAGTTTTACCCGCATACTGTCTAAGGTAAGCTGTAGCCTTTTTTGTCGCATAACAAGACTGTCTTCAATGGCCACCAGTTCATTTTCTCTTTTGTCCTTCGCCAACATACGGGCCAAGGTTTTTTTAAGGTCCTTTAAAGCGTAAAGGGTCTGTGTGGATCGCTTTTCCAACAATGCATACCCCGTTGGGGCGCTGGTCCCATTCTCTTCATGGAGTGCTGAAGGTAGTAGTGCTTCACTGGAAACCTCGCTTATATTGGACACATCCAGAACCGCCGGCACGCCGTTGGGCCAGAGCACGGTATCCAGAACGTTGGGGTCCAGATACGGCAATATGCCCAAGGAATCATAAACGACCAACTTTTGCAAGGGCAACAATAATCTGTCCTTCAATTGCTCCACCCCACGTGCATAAGAGCGGACCTCTGTATTGGTAAGTTGCAGGAGATTCAATTGGCTATTGCCAAGAAGTTCCCTGCTTATGGCGCTGGCTTCCTTGACCTGTGCCTTCACCTCCTCTACCAATGTGCTGTCATTGGCTGAAAGTGGAAAATAGGGCACCCCTACCTTGAATTGCGGACTAAAGGTGGACTCTCCCAAGTCCGAAAGTATGTGTTGAATGTTCGCGTAGTGCTTGGCGTTCTCTTGCAAGAGATCGGGCAGCTTGGCGGCTGCAAGAGGATACTCCGTTTGTAAGCCCATATAATAGTCCACAACGGCCAAGTACCGCTGGTCTAAATTAAGGACCTTGACTTGCTCGTTAGAAGTATTTTTAAAAATGGGAATCCGAAAAACAGACCCATCCATGCTTGCCCCTATGGACCGAAGTATGCCTTCGTTGAAATACCAGCTCTCTGTTGCCGTCATTCCATTTTGGGAAAAAAGGGACCACTCATCATGTGCCAGTCCATTTCTTAAAAAACGCCCTACCAACGTTTGGTTTTCATTCATTATCTGGAAACTGCGCTCCGGCACGCCGTTGGCAAATGAAATCTCACTTTTAAATACCGTTTTTTCAATTTCGGAATCCTTAATATCTTCCTCCAAAATGATCCAAGTGCCATCTGGCCTTCCGTTCGTGATACGGCCCTTGGCCGATTCCTGGGTACCGGTCACCAGAACACGGTACTGGTAGTCCACTACGTTGCTGGCCTTGTTGGATTGAAAGTCGCCGAATTCAAAAACCCAATCGCCTTGGGGCACACCCTTATTAAACCGACCTTTGAAAAGAAAGGAATAGTCTTGCCGCTCCAAGAGTTCCAAAACGTTGGAGCGCTCCATCAGAAAATCCCCGTCCAGTACGGTGTCTCCCTGTACCACCGTATAGCCGAAGGAGGCCTCACCTTGATATTTGCCTATTTTTAAGGTCTTTTGGATGCGCTGTTCTTCTTGTGCCTGCAAAGCACAAAAGCCCAAAAGAAGTGCTATAGCACTGCCAAGAATTTTTTTTGGCCCTATTTTTCCCATTTTCATGGCGCAAAACAACTAAAATAAATCAACAAGCTGACCGCATTGTTGCAAAAATTGCCACATTTTCACTTAAAAGGGCCATTGTTTAGGGAATAACCTATTTAAAACCTAAATAATCAGTCAATTACGCACTGGCATGTTAGGGTTTCAGAAATTATTTTTAGCTATAAATGCTACAAATATTGGGCCCTACTAGTCGGGAAGATTCTGCTATATCATGCTGCGAAGCGACCACTTTTGGCATGCGCACGTTGTTGGAACAAACAAGCACGGTTTTTATCTGGTTACGAAATACCCTGAAGGTACTCCGTGGGACTTTGATCCATGAACTTTTTAAAGACCCTATTAAAATAGGAACGGTTGCTGAAACCACAGCGCACGAAGACATCGGTTATATTGCACTTTGGATCTTTGAGCAATTTCATGGCCATGGCAATGCGCTCCTTGTTGATGAAGTCCACGGGAGACATGCCCATTTCATTTTTAAAGACCTTATAGAAATTGCTGGTGCTCATGTAGGCTTTGGCACTCAGTTCCTCAATGGTGAAGGATTTTTGGATATGTTCCCTAATATAATTGATAACAAAGGCCAACCGGTGACTTGTGCCCATATCCCTACTTTCTTTGGAATAGCGCTCCCTAGTGTTTACCTGCAAGATCCTTATGATCAGTTCTTGGATCATGTTGTTCACAAATATGTCTTTGGAGGGATGGTTTTCCGCAAATAGATAGATAAGGCGTTGAATGATCTGGTGAATGCCATCGTCATTTGGAAAATGAAAATTGAAATCCAGATGCTGCCATTCCTTACCGTCCGGTTTGGTCATCTGCTCGTTCATGCGCTGTACGGTAGTGCGAATATTATCCTGTGATAGCTCCATGGCCAAACACCGGGTGGGATTGTCCATACGGGCCTCTGGAAAATCTATGGTCATCAGCTCGTCACTGGGCATGATCAGGGATTCCCCAGGTAAAAAGGTAAATGCCTGTTGCCCATTCAAGTGCATCACTTTCTTGCCTTCCAACATACTGGCCAGAACGGGGTTGGCGAACCGCAACTGGATCTCTTTGGCCGCACCATGGGTCTCAAAAACATGAAGGGCCGCATTTTCAGCGGCATACGTGGTCTGGTTCTCTACGATTTCAGATAGCCTACGATCCTTGAAGAAATTATGGGGAAGGTACATGTGGGATACTACTTTTATAAATCGACAATTAAAGGGCGCTAATGATAACACCTCCCTAAAAATACACCAAATATTTTGTTTAATCGGTAATTTCGATAGAATCGTTCAGATAGATGATAGAATTGTTCATGTAGAGCCCAATTAGGGGCCTTATCTTGTGGTTATCAAAACAGTATCTAAAAATTAATCAATAAATAGTGTATTATGAGCAATGTGCAAACCACAGAAAAAGACGCTTTACAGAAGCCAACATTTAAGGACCAGTACGACAATTATATTGGTGGGGAATGGACCGCACCCGTCAAGGGACAGTATTTTGAGAACATCTCACCTGTAGACGGCAACAGTTTTACCAAAGTGGCCCGTTCCACCGCCGAGGATATTGAATTGGCCTTGGATGCCGCTTGGGCTGCAGCGCCTACTTGGAATAATTCAGCTGCTGCGGAACGAAGCAACCTATTATTAAAGATCGCCGATGTCATGGAGCAGAACCTTGAGGTGTTGGCCCGCGCGGAGACGTGGGACAATGGTAAGGCCATACGGGAGACCATGGCCGCAGACCTTCCTTTGGCTGTGGACCATTTTAGGTATTTTGCCGGGGTGATACGGGCAGAGGAAGGTTCGGTGAGCGAGCTGGACAGTACCACCATCTCCATGAACGTAAAAGAGCCTTTGGGCGTGGTTGGCCAAATCATACCTTGGAACTTCCCCATATTGATGGCCACCTGGAAAATAGCTCCTGCCTTGGCCGCGGGAAATTGTGTGATATTGAAGCCAGCAGAGCAAACGCCTGTGGGCATCATGATCTTAATGGAATTGATTGATGGTATCCTTCCCAAAGGAGTCTTGAACGTGGTGAACGGTTTTGGTGTGGAAGCTGGCAAACCCTTGGCCTCCAATCCTAGAATCAACAAAGTAGCTTTTACGGGTGAG
>CAKZLG010000024.1 GCA_937125035.1 uncultured Maribacter sp.
GTTGTTTTCCATGATCCTGAGGTAAAGGAGAAAACACTTCGGTTGGCATTTTTTGATGGCCAATCCGTATCCTTCGCCCTTAGGTCCAAACCAAAAGAGGACGTGTTGAAAACCGCACACTTTATCTCGCTCCATATACCAGAGCAAAAGAGCTATGTTATTGGCAAAGCGGAAATAGCACAAATGAAAGACGGTGCCGCCATTATCAATGCCGCCCGTGGCGGGGTATTGGATGAGGTGGCCTTGATAGACGCACTTGAATCTGGAAAATTGGCCTTTGCCGGCCTGGATGTCTTTGAATCCGAGCCCAACCCTGAAATCCGTCTGTTGATGCACCCCAACATCTCCCTATCCCCCCATATTGGGGCCGGAACCAAGGAAGCACAGGAAAGGATAGGCCTTGAATTGGCCCAGCAGATAACAAATCTTTTAAAATAATCCGGTCGACTATTTTTTTTACTGTTGTTTTTGTATTTTACACACCTAAAACTAAATTAACTATAAAATGTCAGGATTATTAGATTTATTGAATAGCCCAATGGGCAAGCAATTGGTAAGCGGTGTGGCCAACCAAACTGGCCAATCCACCGATCAAACTGGAAGTGTGTTGAGCATGGCCTTACCCGTACTCATGGGGGCCATGAAAAAAAATGCCCAAAGCCCTGAGGGAGCCCAAGGATTGATGAACGCCCTATCCAACAAACACGATGGAAGCATTTTAGACAATTTGGGTGGCCTTTTCAATGGGGGTGTTGATGACGATGTCATGCAGGATGGTGCCGGTATTTTGGGCCACATTCTTGGCAACAAACAACCCCAAGTAGAAAATGCCCTAAGTGGCAAGAGCGGTATGGATGCTGGAACCATTTCCACCATACTTAAAGTTGCCGCACCCATTTTAATGGGTTATTTGGGTAAACAGACTAGACAACAAAATGTGGCGGACAGCAATGGTATTGGCAACCTCTTGGGAGGCCTTATGGGCGGAGGAAAAGCTGCCAACCAACAACAGTCCCTCATAGAAAGCTTTTTGGATTCTGACGGAGACGGCAGTATCTTGGACGACGTGGCGGCCATGGCCCTTGGTGGTAAGAAAGGCGGCATAGGCGGTCTTTTGGGCGGCTTGTTCGGTAGATAAAGCCATTAACGTATTTTAACGAAAGCCGTTTGTGAAAGCAAACGGCTTTTTTAGTATCTTCTAGTTATGAACTTAAAAAACATTCGCTTTTTTGCATGGCCGCTACTGCTGCTGGCCCTTTGTGGTTTGTGCCAATGCGGCAGCCAAAACCAAGTAGTAGCGGTAACTGATGACGAACGGGCGGCTTTCAACAGTAAGGCGGAGGATACCGTGGTTATACGCAGTGACAAAACAGAATATGAAATCATCATCATAGAACCTGGTTTCAACGCATGGCTGCAAAGTATTGCACGTCCGCCAGGGTACTATTCTCAACGCTTTCTGGAGAACAGAAATTATATTTGGGTCACGGAATGGAACAATCGCGTATTCCAACCCAACCTTTACAACCCCAATCTATATGAGCTGCAAATAGATTACAGACAAAATATAGACTATGGTTATGAAGTGAACTATAAGCTCTATAATTACTTCATCTATTTTCAAAGGCGGTACAATCAACGCTTGGGCACTTTTCTTCCTCGACTTTAGGCCGTACTTTTGCCCTATTGTTCAGCTATGGAAAAATTGAAAAAACGCTGGGGCATTACCAGCAACATGCAACTCGTGGTCATCTTTGTTGTTTTCGCCATCACAGGGTCCTCTTCCGTTTACGTGGCAAAACCCTTTCTGGATTTCCTTGGTATGGCGCCCGAAAATTTTCCGGATGATTGGTGGGGCAGCGCCCTGTATTGGACCCTTAGGATACTATTGATATTTCCGTTCTATCAGGTGCTCTTGATCATATATGGTTGGCTTTTTGGACAGTTCAAGTTCTTTTGGGCATTTGAAAAGAAAATGCTCTCGCGCATGGGTTTGGGGTTTCTCTTTAAATAAGTTAAGTTTTTATTAACATCTTATTCTGTACTATTCTTTACTTTTAGGCCCGTGAAAATGTTTAAGAACACCACTTTCTTTACCTTTCTATGTTGTGCCATCCTCTTTGTGAGGACCACGGCCACACACGTCTATTCCCATGATGATGGCAATGACGTTGAAAGCTGTTTGGTATGTGATGTGTTATTGGATGCGCAAAGCAGTGAGGTGCAAGCGCCCCAAGCATATATCATGGCACCCTCTCCAATGGTGTTGGAACATTATGTAGCGCCCATTTCACGGGCATGCCACATTCACCGTACCATCCTGCCCTCATCCATTCTTAGCAGGCCCCCACCCGCTCTGTCTTAAGCACAGATTTTCCTTTTTTCAATTTTTTTTCAGTCCCTTGGATCGTAACGATTCCAATACACGTCATGTAAACGCCTATGCGGTTTTATTTGTCCTTGTTTTTTCTAGGTGCTTCCTTTCTTGGGTTTTCCCAAGAATGCAACCATGTGCTTCTGGGTGAGGTCATTGATTTTCATGAGAAAACGCCCTTGGCCGGAGCCCGCGTGTCCATTACCGGTAAAAACAGGTTTACTACAACCAATGAAAGCGGTAAATTCAAATTTGATGGCCTGTGCAATGGGGTCCTGGAGTTGGAAATCTCCCACCCGGAGTGCACCACGGCATTCATGACCTTGACCATGGACGGGGACCACTTTGAGAGGATCTTTTTAGAGCACCATCTGGAAGAGTTGGATGAAGTAAAGGTCACAGGCAGGGCCAACCCCAAAAAAACCAATTCCAGTCAAGAGGAGGTACTGTCTAAACTCACCATGGAACAATTCAGCGGTGCCAGTTTGGGGGATGCACTCAAAAGCATTCCGGGCGTTTCTTCCCTAAATACAGGCGCCAACATTGTTAAGCCCATCATACAGGGGCTCAGTGGTAGCAGAATTCTCATGTTGAACAATAATGTACGAATGCAGGATATGGAATGGGGAGACGAGCACGCTCCTAATATTGACGTGAACGCCAATCAAAGGGTAAGCGTTATAAAAGGAGCAGCAGCCTTGGAATATGGTGGGGATGCCATTGGGGGGGTCATCATATTGGAATCCGCCACTCTGGCCAACAAGGACACTCTTTTCGGCAGGACCCAGCTCAATGCTTTTACCAATGGCCGTGGTGGCAACATAACGACCCGTCTTACCCGCACCTATGATAACGGTATCTTTCTCAACGGGCAGGGCTCTTTCAAATACTTGGGAGACATGGAAGCCCCGGAATACATACTTTCCAACACAGGGGTCCAAGAAATGGGATTTTCTTTCAATGCGGGAAAAAGGGCTTTTATACAGGGTTGGGAAGCCTATTACTCCTATTTTAACGCAGATATTGGCATCTTACGGGCTTCACATATTGGCAATGTGGATGACCTTATCCAATCCATCAACAATAGGGTGCCCAATTTCATTGAGCCTTTTACCTATACGATCAACCGTCCCAACCAAGATGTTACCCATCATCTGGGCAAGGCCAGCTACTACAGACGGTTTGAAGGATTGGGAAAATGGGAGGTTCAATATGATTTTCAACAAAACCGAAGGCTGGAGTATGATGTGCGGGTAGGCGCAGATGCCGAAAAGGCTTCTTTGGATCTTAGGCTCACCACCCATACCCTAAGCTCTACTTTTAAGGTGGACGCCTATGAAAAAGTGGATTTGAAAGTAGGTGCTTTGGGCAGGTATCAGAACAATTTTGCCAACCCGGACACTGGGGTAAGAAGGTTGATTCCGGATTATGACAAATATGAGGTGGGCATATTCAGTGTTTCCGAATACCAATGGAAAGATGGTTTGGTTCTGGATGCCGGTCTTCGTTATGATTTCACCCGGATGGACGCCAAAAAGTTTTACAGGACCTCTAGATGGGAAGAACGAGGTTATGATGTTGATTTTCCGGATATCATCCTTGAGAATTTAGGGACACAGTTGCTGACCAATCCGGTTTTCAATTATCACAATGTTTCGTTTTCCGCTGGGCTTCGAAAAGAATGGGGCAATGATCAGTTGTTCCGTTTCAATTACTCCCTTTCCAACCGGGCGCCCAATCCGTCTGAACTTTTCAGTGATGGGCTGCACCACTCTGCCGCGCGCATAGAATTGGGCGATCTTCGCCTTCAAAGTGAATCCGCCAGTAAGGTTTCCGCTTCTTTGGAAAAAACGGGGAGTAACTGGGGCTATACGCTATCACCCTATGTAAACCATATTTCCAATTTTATGTTATTGGAACCTTCGCAAGTGGAATTTACCATTCGGGGCGCTTTTCCCGTTTGGAGCTATAGGCAGACCACAGCGCTTTTTTTGGGGGTGGATGCCGCTATTTATAAGCATTGGCTGCCCAGATTAAGAACAGATCATAGTGTGTCTTATGTGCATGGAACGGATGTAGATCTGGATATCCCCCTTATCAACATGCCCGCACCACACTTCCAAAATTCCATTTCCTACAACAATCCAGGTTGGGAAAATTTCAATATTTCCTTGACCAGCCAGTATGTGCTGGAACAGACCCGGTTTCCAGAAAATATTTTTGTTTTTTCGCCCATACAAGAACAGGAAGTGGAATTGGACATCAATACGCCACCGGAGGCCTATCACCTGCTGTCCTTGGATTCCCAAATGGTATTTGATATCGTGCACCCCCAAGACCTGACCGTTGGGCTGCGCATTACCAATTTATTGAATACAACCTATAGGGATTACCTCAATAGACAGCGTTTTTTTGTGGATGACCTTGCTAGAAATATCAGTGTACGACTTATTTATAATTATTAATCTTTAACTAAATTCAATTGAAATGAAAAAAAGAACTATGAACCCAACAATGAAAGGAATGGCCTATTTATTTAGCGGCCTGTTTGCAATCGGTACTTTTGTGTCCTGTGACAACGATGACGACAATCCAGAACCAGTGAACGAAGAGGAAGTGATCACTACCATGAACGTTACCCTTACAGCCGCGGGCACTACTGTTACCTTGCGCTCGTTTGATGATGATGGAGATGGACCAAATGCCCCAGAAGTAACAGTTTCAGGTGATTTGGCCGCCAATACCACCTATGCCGGCAGTATAGAGTTGTTGAACGAAACGGAGTCTCCAGCGGAGGACATTACAGAAGAGGTGGCCGAAGAGGATGAAGAGCACCAATTCTTCTTCACCACCGGCGGAGCGATCAGTAGTGTTACATATACCGATCAAGATGGCGGTGGTAATCCTGTAGGGCTTAGTTTTGACCTAACCACAGGCGATGCCGGCAGCGGTACGTTGCTCATTACCTTACGCCACGAGCCTAAAAAACCCAATGATGGTTCCTTGGCGGATGCCGGTGGGGAAACGGATATTGCCCAATCCTTCACCATTACTGTAGAATAGGACTTTTTTGCCTATTTTGAGGCAGTCATTAAAAAAAGCTTCGGCTCCTAACAGGGCCGAAGCTTTTTATTTTAAGTCGTACCATTCTATATTGCTGAGCGGTGCTCTTCTTCCTTTTTTTATGGGTGGATATTGGGTGATGAGATAATTGACAATGACCGTATGATTTTGTCCAAGGTCCCAAAGGCCCTGTGTTTCCTGCATCCATCTTATGGTGGCATTCCATTGCTCTTCACCCATTCTATTCTGGGTCACTAGTTTGGCGGAGTGGCAGGTGGTGCAATTGTTGACCACTTCGGTAAGGCCGGGTCCGTCCACAAGCCCCGTGCGCACATGAACCCCGTTCACCACCGCGTTGGGGTCCAAATCAGCTGCCCCCTCTTCCACTTGTATCTCCTCCTCCAGTAGTTCAGATGGTCTATTGAGGTATCTTGCCATGATCACAAGAGCGGTTAGGGCCAGTAATACGGCCATGCCCGTCATGACGATTTTTTGGAATTTTCTATCTTTTTCCACTAAACTACTTTTACGGCTATTCTGTGGCAGGCGTTGTTCAAATAACCCTTAGGGTTCCAACCGGGTAGTACCATGGGCTGCCTATTGCCCTTTGTATCTTCCGCCCTGGCCCATATTTCGTAATATCCCTTTTTAGGGAGTTCAATGGAGGCCTTGAAATGTTGCCATGCCAAGCGGTTCACGGCAGAAGCCACTGAGCAGGGTTGCCATGTGGACCCAAAATCTATGGAGTAGTCCACCCCTTTCACGGCCAAATCCCCCGCCCATGCATGTCCGGAAATATCCAACCGTTGTCCTTCGTTGATCACTGCCCCTGTCTTTGGGCCGGTAATGAGTGATTTCACTGGCATGGATTCTATAATGCACATATCGGCATCGGCCACCTTTTCACCAGGGGCCACCGTTTCACAGGGAACCCTATAGGAGCTGCCCTGCATTTTCTCGCCGTCATGTACTTGATTTCTTAGGGTCAACGTATGCAGCCATTTGCCTGAAGTAGAGGCCGGCCAACCTCCAACTACCAAACGCAACGGGTAACCATGGGCCAAGGGAATGTCCTCCCCGTTCATTTGAAAGGCCAACAAGGTCTCATCTTCCATGGCTTTGTGAAGCGGCACCCCTCTTGAAATAGGGTGTTTATTGGGATTGCGACTCAAATGCAGGTCTGCCCCGTAATAGCCCACATAAACAGTATCTTCCTTAAAGCCCACATCTGCCAATACGTCCTTTAATCGGACTCCTGTCCACTCGGCACAGGAAACGGCGCCCACCGTCCATTGATTGCCTTTGGCAGGAGGGTCAAATTCACTGCGACCGTTTCCGCCACATTCCAACGTCAACTGATAGGTATGGTGTTTGAATTTTTTCTTAAGATCCGCCAAAGAATACTGTTTTGAGCTTTTAACGGATTCACCTTCAAAGGTTAAGGTCCAAGTGGCCTCATCCAACTCCTCCGGTATTAGACCGTTGTTCCTTATGAACATATACTTGTTGGGGGTAACCGCATCATTGAGCAGATGGGCCTGGGCCTCCATGTTCCAAGGCCGGTCATTGAGCACCACCATTTGTTGGTCTTTTTGGAACATTTTAAAGGGATCTGGATCTTGAAAGGCCAAGGGCACATAGCCCTTTGGCATCATCTCCCTAAAAACAATGTCTGTGGCAACGATGGAAGAAATACCCGCCAAGCCCGCCTTTTTTGTAAAATCTCTTCGGTTCAAAGTATCATTTTTAAGGAAAACATAGCCCTTATTAAAAAGAATCAGGCCTTAACTGTTTTTGCTTTTTTATTTTTAAAGACATAGGTGTACAACCACATGATGGTGAAGGTGGGAATCACATCCAAACCCGGCACCAATTCCTCCACAAAGGTCACAACGCCCGCTGCTTGACCCACTTTGCCACGGTACATACGAGTCATTAACCAAGCGGCCAATGGGGCCCATACCACATCCGAGAATTCACCCACCATGGGGATGGCAAAGGAAAGCATGCCTATGGCATCAAACAACAGTCCAAGTAGGAGATATTTTATTTTCTTATCCTTCATTATTGACAATGTGAAATTTATTGAATCCCTTGGAGGATAACAACAAAAATGCCAAAAAGAATTTGAAAAATAAAAACGGGGCTATGCTCAGGATAAACTAGATCCTATGAGCTTAAGAAATTCGTTCCGAGTCTCAATTTTCTCAAACTGCCCCCTAAAACCGGACGTGGTGGTCACGGAGTTCTGTTTTTGTACCCCGCGCATCATCATGCACATATGGGCCGCCTCAATGACCACGGCCACTCCTTTGGGCTTAAGGGTAGTGTTGATGCACTCCAGAATGTCATGCGTTAATCTTTCCTGTACTTGTAAACGCCTTGCAAAAACATCCACAACGCGGGGTATTTTGCTGAGGCCCACAATATGTCCGTTTGGGATATAGGCAATGTGGGCTTTTCCGAAAAAAGGAAGCATGTGGTGCTCACAGAGGCTATACAGTTCAATGTCCTTAATTATGACCATATCATCATAATCTTCTTTGAACATGGCGCCCTGAAGAATCTCCACGGCATCTTGCTTATAGCCCTGTGTAAGGAACAACATGGCCTTGGCGGCCCGCTCTGGGGTTTTCAAAAGTCCTTCACGGGAAACATCCTCGCCCAATTCACTTATTATGGAGGCAAACCTATTTTTTACTTCGTCTGTTATTTCTAAATTATACTCTTCAAGATTACGGTAGGGAGACATAAAGGACTTTTATTTTGTTTAATGTTATCAGTAAATATTTAAACAAAAATAAGGATTAATGTTTAAGACGTCGCAAAAATAAAGCTAAAAAAAAGAACATCGCCCCTAAAAGCCCTTATGCGGTCACCTTACTTTGCCATGTCAGGGCAATGGGCTAATTTCATCCCCAGAAAGAGCAAGATGATCACAGCGACCAACATTCATAAATATTACGGTGACTTAAAGGTCTTGAAAGGCGTGGACCTTCATATAGAAAAAGGGGAAATTGTCTCTGTAGTGGGCGCTTCCGGCGCCGGTAAAACAACGCTATTGCAGATTTTAGGAACTTTGGACACCCCTACCAATAGTACGGGAAGCCAATTAAGGATAAATGGTGTGGACATCATACAGTTGGGGGACCGTGACATGGCCAGGTTCAGAAACGAACACATTGGGTTCATTTTTCAATTCCACCAACTACTGCCGGAGTTTACCGCTTTGGAAAATGTCTGTCTGCCGGCTTTCGTTAAGGGTACGGACAAAAAAGTGGCCGAGGCACGGGCCAAGGAACTTCTTACCTTTCTTGGGCTTGCAGAGCGTGGGCACCATAAACCGGCGGAGCTATCGGGTGGAGAGCAGCAGCGGGTGGCCGTGGCACGTGCGCTGATCAACAATCCCGCTATCATCTTTGCGGATGAGCCCAGCGGTAATTTGGATTCTGAAAGTGCGGACAGGCTACATCAATTGTTTTTTGAACTGCGCAAAACATTTGGCCAAACCTTTGTCATTGTCACCCACAATGAGGATCTGGCGGAAATGGCGGACCGTAAATTGACCATGGTGGATGGCAAAATAGTGGATAAGGAAGTTATTCCCTCCTAACCCTACCCCATGCTCAGCGACCTCCTCAGCTTTCTAAAACAGCCCATTTACCAAGAAGACGACAATACCCAATGGGCATACAGGTGGTACTATCTGCTTCACCTAACCTTGCTTGCCTTGGGCGTTAGTATCTTTATTGGCCTTTGTACGGGAATCCTGCAATCTGCCCTGGGTTTAAACCTTGGGGAACATGCCCTGGAAGAATGGTTGGACGATTATTCTCCTTTGGGTTTGGCCTTTATGGCCGTAATTGTGGCCCCTTTCTTGGAAGAACTCGTTTTCCGAGGGCCCTTGTTATGGTTTAGGAACTCACGCCATTTTAAGGTCGTTTTTTACATCATGGCCCTATTGTTCGGGTATGTCCATATTTCCAATTTTGAGATGTCCTACCAAGTTATGGCCTTGTCTCCCCTATTGGTGGCACCCCAAATTTCTGTGGGGTTACTGTTGGGGACCATTCGGGTAAAATTTGGACTTTTGTGGTCCATGGCCATGCACGGCCTTTATAACCTAGTGCTCACTGCGCCCATGGTACTCCTTAAACTAGTAAACATCCCTCTGGAATGAACCGCAAGCAGCTAAAGGAATTTTTGGACGCCAAGGTGGACCAATATAACCATCCGCACTTTTTGGCCACCGACCCCCTACAAATCCCCCATTTGTTCGCCAAAAAGGAGGATATAGAAATCAGTGCGTTTCTTACAGCTACGATCGCTTGGGGCAACCGTAAGAGCATTATTGCCAATGCCAGAAAACTAATGTCCCTGATGGAGTATAGCCCCCATGACTTTATCCTAAACCATACCCAAACAGACTTGGCTGCTTTTGACCACTTTGTACATAGAACCTTTAACAGTACGGATGTGCGCTATTTTATCAAAAGCCTTCAGAACATCTACCGGTACCATGGCGGATTGGAAGCGGTTTTCACCCAGCATCAAGAAAAAGACAGCCTGCAACCCACAATATCAAAATTCAAGGATCTTTTCTTTGAACTTCCTTTTGAGCCACGTACCAAAAAACACGTTTCCGACCCGTTAAAAGGTTCGGCCGCCAAACGCATCAATATGTATTTGCGCTGGATGGTGCGCGATGCGGCCACTCATGTGGATTTTGGCTTATGGAAAGATATCCACCCTTCAAAACTATCCTGTCCCTTGGATGTGCACTCGGGTAATGTGGCCCGAAAATTAAAATTGTTGAAACGTAAGCAGAACGATGCCAAGGCGTTGGCCGAGCTGGACAAAAACTTGAGAAAACTAGATCCTGCCGATCCCGCAAAATATGATTTTGCCCTTTTTGGTCTTGGG
>CAKZLG010000025.1 GCA_937125035.1 uncultured Maribacter sp.
TCCGGGGCGGAGAAACTACCACTCCCGTAAATTTTTATTCCCGTGACCCCACTAATGGTTGTGAATTCCTCTTGTTTGGTAATGATGTTCTTGGCCCCTTGGGCTTCAAAACCGTTGAGTATCTGTTCCACGGTCTGTTCCACATCTGGATCTACTTGTTGTGATAGGGTAACGGATGTGGTGGCCATAGTGAACAGGCCAACGGCACTACGGTAGGCAAATGCTTGGATATCCGCTATGTTCGCCTTGGCTTCAGGAGGCAATTTCACCTCTTGTCTGCGAAGGACTTGGGGCGTTTCCACAATGATCGGTGGGTAACCATAGGAGCTGCGCACCCATTCACCCTCCAAGAGTTCTTTGGTGGGGTGTCCTAAAATGGTATCCTTCACATAACCAAAGCCGTAATGGAAACCCGCTACCCCCACCGCAATGGTGATCAATGCCGCCAAGGAAACTGCTCCGATCACTATTCTTCTTTTCTGTTGCTTGCGGGCCTGTTCTTCTTTGTATTCCTCTTGTTGCAACAGCTCTTCCTCCGTGGGTTCGGGAAGGGCCTCATGGGTCTTTATCACTAGATTTTCCACGATTTTCCGATCTTGTTCCGCGGTCGTGGTCAGGGGCTTGGACTTGGCAAACTTGACCAAATCTGCGGTTTGCAGGATTTTCTTGAACTGTGCAATGGTTTCGGGGTCCAGTTTCAATTCGCCGGCATCGCGCAATAGTTCCAATTTTTCAATGAGCTGATCAGTGGTACTTTCCATGGCGGTGACATGGGCGTCTTCCTCCAGATAGGAGCGTACTATGGTGGTGAGCTCAGAATAATAGGTCTTGAACTCATCTTGAATCAGGTATTTTGAATTTTCCAAGCGTTTGAGTTCCAAAAGGGCCCTATCATAGGGGGGAAGCAGTGCTTCCTTTTCCTCTTGGGAGAGTGGTTTTTTACGGATGAAGAACCAATAGAATAGCCCACCCAGTACCAAGAGCAACAAAAGGGCCCCAAGCAGGTATTTCCAAAAATGGGGATGGGTCTTTTCTACGGCGATCAGTGGTTTTATATCGTACATTTTCTGGGCAACGGTATCTACAGGTACGGTGGCCACATTGATCATGAGGGAATCCGTAAAATAACCTACGCCGTTGATCTCTATGCGTTGGGCGGGCAGTTTGTAGGCCCCGGAATCAAATTGGGTAAGGGCATAGGTCTTCTGAAGGGTAAGACGATCTTTCTTCTTGGTGGTGTCCGTGGCGTACGCTTCAACGGTTTCCAAAGGGGAGAACGTCTGCCCTTCCGGGAAAAATACCTGTGCGGTGGAATCTACCTCTACGGTAACCTTCCAGGCTATCTGCTCTCCGATTTTGATGAAGGTCGTATCTACAGCAGAGGACACGCTAGGGCTTTGCTGTGCCATGCAGAACGTAAGGCCCATGACCATAAAGAACGCGCAAAGGCACCCATGGTGAATGGCCCTTACCTTATCAACGTCCAAGAACATGGTTTTCTTCATTTTATCCCCTTCGCTTAAAATAACCCAATAATTTCCGGACATAGCTTTCATCCACACGGCAGTCCAAGATACCACAACCGGCCTTGGTAAAGGTTTCCTTGAAATAGGTGACCCTATCCCTGTAGTAATCGCCATAGGCATTCCTTACCTTTTTGGATTGGGTGTTCACTAGGGCAACGCGGCCCGTTTCCGAATCCAACATCTGCACAAGGCCCAAATTGATCATATGTTCTTCGCGCTCATCATAGACCCGTATCCCGGTAACATCATGTTTGTTGCCCACTATCTTTATGGTACGGTCGTAACCGTCATCCAAGAAATCAGAGAGGACAAAGACAATGGCCTTTTTCTTCATGACATTGGTCAAGTACTTAAGGGCCTCTGCAATATTGGTCTTGTTGCTGCTCGGCTTAAACTCCAAGAGTTCGCGGATGATCCTCAAGGCATGGCTCTTTCCCTTTTTTGGGGGAATGAAAAGTTCCACGTGATCGGAGAAAAGGATAAGTCCCACCTTATCATTGTTCTGTAAAGCACTGAACGCCAATGTGGCGGAGATTTCGGTGACGATTTCGTCCTTAAATTGGTTCGTAGTGCCAAAAAGTTTGGAGCCACTGATATCCACCAAGAGCATCATGGTCAGCTCCCGCTCTTCCTCAAAGACTTTTACGTAAGGTTCATTGTAACGGGCGGTCACGTTCCAATCAATGCTACGAACGTCATCACCAAATTGATATTGCCGCACCTCGCTGAAGGTCATTCCCCTGCCCTTGAAGGTAGAATGGTATTCCCCACCAAATATATGGTCGGAGAGCCGCCGGGTCTTGATCTCTATCTTCCTGACTTTTTTCAGTAATGCTTTTGTATCCATATGCCTCAGTGAGCAGTGCCCAGCGGCAGAGGGCCGGGCCAATTTTTAAAAGGGCTGCCCTATGCAACTGTGTCCGTTTTAAGGGACCTCTATCTCGTTGATGATCTTGTTGATGATCTCCTCTGAAGTAATGTTTTCAGCTTCCGCTTCATACGTAATGCCGATCCTGTGCCTCAAAACATCATGCACCACCGCCCTTACATCCTCAGGAACCACATAGCCCCTTCTTTTGATAAAGGCGTAGCATTTGGCGGCATTGCCCAGATTAATGCTTCCCCGTGGTGAGGCGCCAAAGCTGATTAGGGGCTTTAAACTTTCAAGATTGTATTTTTCAGGGTATCTGGTGGCAAAGATGATGTCCAAGATATATTTTTCGATCTTTTCATCCATATACACTTCTCGCACAACTTTCTGTGCCGATAATATCTGGTTGATGGAGACAACGGGCTTTACCGTTTCATAGGCGCCCAAAAGGTTTTGCCGCATGATCAATTGTTCCTCGTTCATTTTGGGATAATCGATCACCGTCTTCAACATGAACCGGTCTACCTGTGCCTCGGGCAGCGGGTAGGTGCCCTCTTGCTCCACTGGGTTTTGCGTGGCCATGACCAAAAAAGGCTTGTCAAGGACAAAGGTCTCATCCCCAATGGTCACTTGCTTTTCCTGCATGGCCTCCAATAGGGCCGACTGTACCTTGGCCGGTGCTCTGTTGATCTCATCGGCGAGCACAAAATTGGCGAAAATGGGGCCTTTTTTGATGGAAAAATCATTTTCCTTCATATTGAAGATCAGGGTGCCCACCACATCGGCAGGCAAGAGATCAGGGGTGAACTGAATTCTACTGAAACTGCCCTTGACCGCCTTGGCCAGGGTATTGATGGCCAAAGTCTTGGCCAGTCCGGGAACACCTTCCAACAAGATATGGCCCTGTCCTAGCAGCCCAATGAGCAAACGTTCCACCATATGCCTTTGGCCAACGATCACCTTGTTCATTTCCAACATCAGCAAATCAATGAACGCACTTTCCCGTGCGATCTTCTCATTTACAGCGCTAATGTCCACCGTAGTATTTTCCTCCATATATCCTCTGGTTTTTGGTCTTTTTTGGTTCGATATTTAACAGTTGTGCAAATTCAAAATTTATTCCCTCAGAGCCTGTTAACGATTGGTTAAAAATAGCGAAACCCCTTTATTTTTATGAAGTTATTAAGGGATTTCTTTTTAATTTCACCTCCCATGAAAAACAATGTGCAGTATTCTAAGATCATTGCCGGTACCATGACTTGGGGAAATTGGGGAAAGTCATTGGGAACAGAGGAAATGGTCCGGCTAATGCACCACTGTCTGGAACTAGGGATAACCACCTTTGACCACGCCGATATTTATGGTGACTATACCAATGAGGAACAATTTGGGAAAGCCTTTTCCAAAAGTGGTATTGCCCGCAATGGGATACAGCTCATCAGCAAGTGCGGTATCCAGTTCCATGTCCCAAATAGGGCCAATAGGGTGAAGCATTATGATTATTCCTCTGATTATATTGTTGGTTCCGTGGAGCGATCCCTTAAAATACTCCAAACGGAATACCTGGACCTTTTGCTCTTGCATAGACCAAGTCCGCTCATGCGGCCCCAAGACATAGCAGAAGCGGTCATGGCCCTTAAGAAAGCAGGCAAAATAAGGCAATTTGGGGTGTCTAACTTTACTCCTGCCCAGATTGCACTATTGGAGACCATGGTGCCGGTGGAGGCCAACCAGGTAGAATTTTCACTCACACAGAACAGTGCCATGCACAATGATATGTTGTTGGATGCCTTGGCAAATAAAAGAATGGCCATGTCGTGGAGTCCTTTGGGGGCTTATTTCAGAAAAAAAGGCGAGCAACAGAAAAGGATAAAAAAAGTGCTGGCGGAGCTCACCGGGAAGTACGGCGCCACTGATGATCAATTGCTCCTCGCTTGGATCATGCGGCATCCGGCAAGGGTATACCCTGTGGTGGGTACGGCAACACCAGAGCGTTTGTCTTTGGCGGCACGTGCAGTGGCCATGCAAATGGAGCTGCAGGACTGGTTCCTGCTTTTGGAGGCCAGTGAAGGGCAAGAAGTACCATAAACCGAATTAAAATGGAAAAAATAGCATTGATTACAGGGGCCACCAGCGGTATTGGCAGGGCCACCGCAGTACACTTTGCCGCACAGGGCATTGCTCTGGTGCTCTGTGGACGAAGACAGGAGAGGTTGAATGCCCTTGGCCAACAACTGGGCAAACAGACCCGGGTGCATACCCTGGCCTTTGACGTACGGGACCGCGAGGCTGTCCTTACCGCCATTGGTACGTTGCCAGAGCCGTTCGCCCAGATAGATATTCTGGTGAACAATGCCGGAAATGCACATGGCTTGGATCCCATTGACCAAGGTAGTCTGGACGATTGGGACGCCATGTTGGATATTAACGTTAAAGGACTGCTCTATGTATCAAAGGCGGTGATACCGCAAATGATTGAAAGAAAGAGCGGGCACATCATCAATATTGGATCTACCGCCGGTAAAGAGGTATACCCCAAAGGCAATGTATACTGTGCCAGCAAGCATGCAGTGGACGCCATTAACCAGGGCATGCGTCTGGATCTTAACGCCCACGGTATTAGGGTGGGGGCCGTAAATCCCGGTTTGGTGGAGACGGAGTTCAGCAACGTCCGTTTTAAGGGAGATGACCAAAGGGCAGACAGTGTATACAAAGGTTTTGACCCATTACGGCCAGAGGACATTGCGGACATCATTTATTTTGTGGTAACGAGACCTTACCATGTAAATATTGCCGATCTGGTGGTCATGCCCACGGCACAGGCCAGCAGCACCATGGTAAATAAGACCTTATGATCAATAAGCGCTTATTGGTCAAAAACCTCCTCGCCCATAATGACGAGAATAGTTTTTACGATAAAAAGCGTTTTATAGCCATAGGCGAAAAAGAGGGGAAGGCCAAATTCCTAAAACACGTATGCGCTTTGGCCAACAGTAACCCCAACAACAATTCCTTCATTGTTGTGGGCGTTGAAGATACTGACAATGAGATCGTCGGCGTGGATTTTTTTGATGATAGTAAGATTCAAAATCTGGTGAATGCCTATTTGGACCATCCTCCCCTGATCTCCTACGAGAATATTCCTTTTCCACACTTGCCAGAGGGCAAGGTGGTGGGGCTGGTCACCATCCGATCCAGTGGAAAAATATGTTCCCTTCGCAAAAATATCTGGAAATATTATGGAGGTTCCGTTTTTTTCAGGGAAGGGAGCATCAGTCTCCCAAAAGTATTCGACATTGAATTGAAGGATGTGAACTCCACTATTGTGGGAACCCTTGAAAAACACGCTAGGAACAACATTGAACTCACGCTGGATGGCGTCATAGATTTCATCAACAATAGGCACAAGGACTTGGAAAGCAATTACAAGGTCTTCAAGGAACAATTCGTGGTCTGCTGGGCCGGGTATAAAAAAACGGTCAAAGGGGGTGTCTTTTACAATAGGGTGGATATTGAGCTGATCAATGAACAGGTAAAGCTTTTCTATTCCAATTTGGATGAGGTCTCCATCTCGTATAATGACAGCACCTTCACCACTATGGAGTATGTGCAGTTGGGCCTGGGAGCCAAGCAGAAATACTATCCTTTGGAGAAAGTTACGTTGACCTTCAGGAACAATGGCACGTATACCATTAAGAGCACCCTGGTATTTGACCCTCCCCAATATGATAAAAAGACCCTGCACCATATTTACAATGCCAACAATGCCCTTCTTTCAAAGATAAAGGGCAATATGGCCCTTAAAAAAAATGAGCTGGAGGACCTCTCATTTCTTCCGGATACCTATTTGCTCTGTTATATGAACGGCTTTGAGGAGGCCAAGGAGCAGATGGAAAATGGCCGTATATGGTTGAAGGAACACCATCCGCAAGTGTATGCCTCTATGAAAGAGGCACTGCGCATCATTAGAAAGGTCCGCTATAGTTGAGGACTGCCCGTCATGTTCAATGGCCCCTATCTTTTTACTGTAATTGGTCCTTGGTGGGCAAGGATTCAATGGCGCCATAATTGGTAGTGGTGATGGCCCCTGCCTTATTGGCTTTTTGTACCATGGCCGTGAGCATATCCTCTTTCTGGTCTATGGCAGCCAGTGTGTCCAACACAGCCAGCTCATTCAAGAAACAACCAATAAAGGCATCTCCCGCACCCGTGGTATCCACAGGTTGAACAGTGATGCTTGGAACGGTCTTCTTAACATGGGCGGTGCTTAGCAGTGTGCCTTCTTCCCCTAGGGTGATGACGACTACTTGAGTGCCCAGTTCGTGGAAATAGGAACAAGCTTCCACTAGATCGGATTTGCCGGATAATAGCCGCGCCTCATCCAGACTGAACTTGCACAGGTTTGATTTTTCAATAAAAGGGGTACATTTCTTAACAAACTTTTCCTCATTGCCCTTCCAAAGGTCGCCACGATAATTGGGATCGAACGAGATAAAGGCCCGCTGGGTAAGGGCATCAAAAAGATAACGGTTGTAGGCATCTTCCAAGTGGCCGCCCAAAAGGGCCGTGGCCGCCCCAAAATGTACAATATTGTCCTTGAAATTGGATTTTATGGAAGAATCGTATTTCAGTTCCTTGTCCGCACCGCGGCTAAAAACAAAATCCCTTTCCCCATCCTTGTCCAAGGAAACAAAGGCCAGGGTGGTAAAGATTTCTGGGTGTCTCTGCGCCAAGGAAATGTCCACATGGGCCTCTTCCAAGACCTGCAGAAGAAACCTTCCAAATGGATCCTGCCCTACACATCCTATAAAGGCGCTCCTGCCTCCAAGCTTACTAATGGCACAGGCCACATTGGCCGGTGCGCCGCCGGCTTTTTTGGTAAACTCAATTGCTTTGGATAGATCGCTGCCCTGGTTTTCGGCAACAAAATCTATCAACAGCTCTCCAATGCAAAATACCCTTTTCATATGTACAACTTTCCATCCCTACAATCTAAAGTAACCAGAAAAAACAGTTTTCCCCAAAATTTTTATGATTATTGGACGCGGCAGCTGTGGTTAGCGTGGTTCTTAGGCTTAAAAAGTTCTTGTTGATAGGGCTTCAATTGCTTACCTTGAGTGCGCAATTTAAAAGGAAACATATCATGGGTCTATTTGATGAAATAAAAAAGAAACTCAGCCATGAGTTCATAGATATCATAGAATGGTTGGATACTGGTAATGAAACCATTGTACACCGTTTTGAGCGGTATCAGAATGAAATAAAGAACAACGCCAAGTTGATCGTTAGGGAAGGGCAGACCGCTGTCTTTGTCAATGAAGGGCAATTAGCCGATGTATTTACGCCCGGCACCTACACCCTCAATACCAAGAACCTGCCCATTTTAACCACTTTGAAAGGATGGAAATATGGCTTTGACAGTCCGTTCAAGGCAGAGGTTTATTTTGTGAACACGCGTTTGTTCACAGATGAGAAGTGGGGCACCAAGAATCCTTTTATTTTAAGTGATGACCGTTTTGGCCTAGTAGAGATAAGAGCTTTTGGCACCTATAGTTTCAAGATCGGTGATCCCGGCAAATTTGTAGTGGATGTCGTGGGTACCGATGGTAATTTCACCAATTATGAAGTGAATGAACATTTAAAGAGTTTGATCGTAACACGGTTCACGGATACCGTGGGGGAGGCCAACCTGCCCATTGAGCTCTATGCGGCCAACACCTCTGAGCTTTCAGAGACCTGCCAGGCGGTCATGCAACCAGAATTTGGGCGGATAGGCATAATCCTAGAAAAATTTTACATTGAAAACGTTTCCATGCCCGAAGAGCTCAAGAAAGAAATTTTTGAGTACAGCCGTTTGGATAAGCTGGACATGACCAAACTCTCCCAGTTCAAAGCGGCCAAGGCCATGGAAGCCGCAGCCAAGAACGAGGGTGGCACCGCAGGTGCCGGTATGGGCATGGGCATGGGTTTTGTCCTAGCGCAACAAATGGGCTCCATGATGGGCCAGCCCTCACAACCCTTGGCCACTGCACCTGCACCGCAAGCGGCGCCCCCACCCATTCCCATGGCCGTCCTGTACCATTATGCAGTGAACGGGCAACAAATGGGCCCCGTTTCCTATGAAAGGCTAAAGGAACTTTTTGCCAGCAGAACCATCAACAAAGATTCCTTGATATGGAAACAGGGCATGGAGAATTGGACGGCATTGAAAGAAGTACAGGAGCTAAGATCATTTTTGGGTGGCAATACCCCACCGCCTCTGCCCACCGCCCAATAGGCCCACGTAAATCCGTTCCAACCCCACTGTGGGTGGTCATGTTATATGGAAGAGGTTCAAAAATCTGAATATAGGAAAGCCTGTGCCAATTGTGGTGCAGAGCTCAAGTACAAACCGGGGTCACATCAACTGGCGTGCGACTATTGTGGCTATGAGGAATTCATAGAGGGCTCAAAAAGCAGTTTTGAGGAATTGGAGCTACAGCACTATCTGAAAGTGGTGGGGGAGAATGCCTTTACAGATACTATACAATTGTTGCAGTGTAAAAACTGTGGGGCCAACCAGCATGCGGAGGAGCACTACAAATCACTGCATTGTGTGTACTGTGGGGAACCTCTGATCTTAGAGGACGCACAGGAAGAGGGCTGGATTCTTCCCGGTGCCTTGGTACCCTTTCAATTGGATGCCCAACGGGCACGGCAAATTTTTAAAAAGTGGGTAGATGATCTTTGGTTTGCCCCCAATACCCTAAAAAAGGCCGCCCTGGACCCTGAAGGGCTGCATGGGCTATACGTGCCCTATTGGACGTTTGATGCCAACCTCTTTGCCAGTTACCAAGGGCAACGGGGGGACTATTATTATGAAACGCAAACGTATAGATCCAACAAGGGCAAACAGACCAGACAGGTGAGAAAGACCAGATGGACCTATGCCTCTGGGACAGTGGAGGGCTTTGTAGATGACATCCTCATCAATGCTTCACAAAGAAGGAGTAGGGAGATACCTTCTAAGATCACATTTTGGAATTTAAAGGACTTGGTGCCCTTCAATTCAAAATTCCTTTCCGGTTTCGTGACCGAAAAGTATACCCTTTCCCTTAAGCAGGGCCACCACCAATCCTTCCAAGAGGCCAAAAAAATGGCCTACACCTGGATCAGAAGGGATATAGGCGGGGATGCCCAGCGGGTGGCCCATGCGGACATTAAGCTCAGTAAGGAGACCTTTAAGCACGTCTTGCTCCCCGTGTACATAAGTGCCTATAGGTACAAGGGCAAGGAATATCAATTTTATATCAACGGGCAAACAGGGGCCGTTACCGGAACGAGGCCCTATTCTTTTTGGAAAATTTTCTTTTTGGTGGTATTTATCCTTGTCATCATGGCCCTTATTGCCATTTTTGTAAAATGAAATTGGAACGCACCTATGTCATCGGGGATATTCATTCCGGGCTCAAGGCCTTACAACAACTTTTGGATCGCCTGCCCCTAGCCCAGGGGGACACCCTTGTTTTTCTTGGGGATTATGTAGATGGATGGAGCCAAGCGGTGGAGACCATAGACTTTCTGTTGGAACTGAAGACCCGTTATCCATGTATCTTTCTTAAGGGCAACCATGATGAACTTTGTTATGAATGGTTGTTTGAGGGCAAGGATAACCCACTCTGGCACCTGCACGGTGGGCGTGCCACTATGGCGTCCTATCAAAAGGCTTCAGTAGGAACAAAGGCTGACCATAAAGTATTTTACAACACCTTGCGGCCGTATTACATAGACGCGCAAAACCGACTTTTTCTCCATGCGGGCTTTACCAACCTTAAAGGGGTGGAGCACGAATACTTTGCTAAGACCTTTTACTGGGACCGCACCTTGTGGGAGCTTGCCCTTTCCCTGAATCCGAAATTGGATCACAATGATGCGGTCTATCCAAAAAGATTGACCCACTACAAGGAAATCTTCATAGGACATACCCCGGTTACCCGGTTGGGGCTCACCACACCGCAACAGGCCGCCAATGTGTGGAACATAGATACGGGGGCCGCTTTCAGAGGTCCCTTGACCGCGCTGGATGTTTCCACCAAAGAATATTGGCAAAGTGATCCCGTACACAGTTTTTATCCTGGTGAAAAGGGCCGAAATTAAAAATGAAACCGTATTTTATATAGGGAAGTTATCATAATTCACGAAATTTGAAAAAAGGAAATGATGGAAAAAAATATAAGATTGGAGGTAATGCAGGCCCTGGAGCCCAAAGTAGCGGGTTTTATGGAATCCTTCCTAATTCCCATAGAGGATATTTGGCAGCCCACGGATTTTTTGCCCAATACGGAGAGTGATGCATTCTTGTCTGAAATTGAACAATTGCGTGAGGAGTCCAAAGAACTGGGCTATGACTTTTGGGTGACCATGGTTGCAGACACTATAACCGAGGAAGCCTTGCCTACCTATGAATCATGGTTGATGGACGTAGTGGGCATAGACCAGCACGGAGACCATAAGACCAATGGATGGGCCAAATGGGTCAGGGCATGGACAGCGGAGGAAAACCGCCATGGCGATGTTTTGAACAAATACCTGTACCTCTCTGGAAGGGTGAACATGCGCGAGGTAGAGATCACCACGCAGCACCTCATCTCAGACGGCTTTGATATAGGTACGGATAGGGATCCTTACAAAAATTTCGTCTACACCTCATTTCAAGAACTGGCCACCAATATCAGCCATAAGCGGGTGGGGCAAATGGCCAAAAAGAAAGGTAATGCCCTACTCAGTAAAATGTGCACCATTATTGCAGGAGATGAGATGCGGCACCATTTGGCCTACCGGGAGTTTGTGAAGACCATTTTTGGCGAAGACCCATCTGGTATGATGTTGGCCTTTGCGGATATGATGAAAAAGAAAATTGTAATGCCCGCCCATTTTTTAAGGGAATCCGGCGGAAGTATAGGAACCGCTTTTGAGAATTTCTCCAATTGTGCCCAGCGCTTGGGTGTCTACACCGCACAGGACTATGTGGACATCCTTAGAAAGTTGAATGCCTATTGGGAATTGGAGACCGTACGATCTTTGAATGAAGAGGCCGATAAAGCCAGGGATTATCTCTTAAAGTTGCCCGCCAGATTGGAGCGTATTGCAGAGCGCATGAAATTTCCAGAGGACCAGTACCACTTTAAGTGGGTAGAGGCCAACGGCACCTTGTAATCTGGAAATCAAGATAAGGACCAAAATAAAAAAACCCAATCTTTTCTGATTGGGTTTTTTTGGTTTTGGTCTTTCACTATAATTTACCGTGTTTGTGCTCATCTTGCCATTTGGCCAGTTCTTTCCACTTGCCTTCATAACACATTTTGGCCTGCATAGGCCAAGAGGCAGGGTCATGTACTTGGTAGCGTTTGCCCCCTTTGTCCAAGATTTTTTGACAATCGGCCACCGGTGCTTCTGAAAGCGCCTTCCATGTTTTGATACCTGCTTCTTTGAACATGCCCTCAATTTTGGGTCCAATGCCTTCCACAACCTTAAGGTCGTCCTGTCTAATGGTCACCCCCATGGCCGCCTTGGCAGATGCAGCATCAAAAGGAAGGGATGCCACAGCGGCACCGGCCGCGAAGGAAGCAGCGGATGCCCCTAAATTGGCAGTGCCTGCACTGCTTACTTTCTTATTACAAGCATCAAGGTCTGCCTGTAATTTGGCATTTCTGTCCTGCAGCACCTTTAGCTCGGCTGAATTGTCGATAGTAGTTTGGCCAGATCTGCCTAAAAGGTAGCCCAAAATGCCACAAATGGCCCCCACCAAAAGGGGAATGAGCCAGCACCAAATGTTCATATTTTCAAAATCCATAATGTTTCTTCTTTAAGTATTAGTGTGTATTGATCAGTTAAGTGTAATAACGGTTCTTCTGTTTTTGGCCCTGCCATCTTCTGTAGCATTGCTCTCCAGAGGTTCATTGGACCCTTTTGATGTCGTGTTGATCCTATCCTCGGCAATGCCGTTCCGCATCAGATAACTTTTCGCAAAGTTCGCACGGTCCAAGCCCAGTTTCATATTGGTGGTGGCCAATCCTGTATTGTCCGTATGGCCCACGATGTTCACTGTGGCATCGGCAGCTTTGTCCAGGTATCTGGAGATATCCGCTACTTTCTGCCGTTGCTCCCCACTTAGATCAATGGAAGCCTGGGCCGTATTGAAGTAGAGCACCAAAGGGTTGGCCTTTATTTTTTCGTAAAGGGCATTGAGTTCTGCGGATTCATCTGCCGAAACATCACCCAAGGTATAACCAATAGGCCCTAAGAAAACTCCGTTGTCCGCCACCATTTCGCCCTTAAGCTCACCCTGTGTATCCAATTGTGCCGAAGGGATGCCCAAAGAAACCATATGGTTTTTCACGGCATTGGCCCTGGCCAGCCCCAAGTTGGGATAGGCAGAGTTGTTCTCCTCTTCTTGGGTGTAATAGCCTGTAATTGTGGCTACTTTGCCGGGGTTGTTTTCCAAGAAACGCTTTAAGTCATCCACACCGGAAAGAAGCTTTTCGGTAAGGGGCATTAAAATGGAATATGACGACTGGTTGAAGTTATAGTTGTCATTCGTCTCATAGGCAAACCCCCCATTGCCAAAAGCAAAGGGATAGGAGGTGGGCTTCGGCGCTTCCGTACTGACGGGGGCGGCCAGCGGTTCTGGATCATCTTTTGCCAAGCCCCCGCATGAGCTGCAGTAGTTTACGTAGAAATAAGTTCCGGCCAAAATGGTAATCAACATCAGCAGGAGGTTTGTCATCGTTTTTGTCATAGGAAATAGTGTTTAGTGTTCGCGGCACAATGTATTAAAAAAATCTTAAATGATGTTAAATACTAACTCTTAGTTCCTAATAATCAGATATTACCAATTATACGTTTTATATCCCCATCTGTACAGGATATCTTAGTACCGGTGAAATTGTACTTTTTATAGTTAGGTATTTTTACCAATTTTAAAGTAGCTAAGAGGTGGCTGTTCCGCATCAGTAATGAAGGGGATCAAAATAGCACCTTCAGAAGTATTTGAGTTAGTTGGTTTAGTGGTAAAGCCCCAAAGATTTTCTTCATTGGGGCTTTTTTTATGGCTGTCATCCATACATAAATGTATGCAGCTTGTACAAAAAAGCTGCTAGCGAGGGGTATGATTACTATCTTCAGAATATGGTACGTTTCATTAAATTTTTGGGAAAAGGTTTGGGAAATATCATCCGCTACGGGATTATGGTCGTGGTACTGGGAACCCAAGCCCTTTTGGAAGGGAGCTGGTCAACTCCGAATGACAGAAATACCGCTTGATGGCTCTCTAACTATCCCCTGCTGGGAGCGGCGTGCCTTCTATGAGGGCGCGGCTTCCTTTTTATGGGGAATAAATGCTCTTTTCTAATAGTTTATTCTTTAGGTTTTTCGATTTTTTTGGTTGTGCGTTTACAATATTCAGAATAAAAGTAAGTTAATTCTTACATATTATTCTTACAACTAATTTTTAGATCATGAAAAAATCAAAAACAAAAACTCTAGGGGTAGCCTTACTGTCTTCCATTTTAGTAACTATTTCCTGTAGTGTTGAAGACGGCCTGGACGGGGCCATAGGTCCAGAAGGTCCCATGGGCATTCAGGGCCAACAGGGTGTACAAGGAGAGCAAGGTGCGCAAGGCGAACAAGGCGAACAGGGCCCGCAAGGAGAGCAGGGTCCACAGGGAGAACAGGGTCCACAGGGGGAAGCAGGGGAAGATGGGAACCTAATGATCATTGCGAGTGATTGGCTGGACTATACCCCAAGTGATGCCTTGGTCTATTTGGATATGTTCAGCCAAGCGTTCGGCGCTACCCTACAAATCCCAGTGGCGGATATTGACCAAGAACTTTTGGATACAGGAACCTTAATGGTCTATGCTAAATTCAACAAAGATTTTTATCCTGATTATATTGAGGATGGTTTTAACTGGGAGAATTCAGAGGTTTCTGGGCCTAGCGGGGATCAGTTTGGCAATGTAGTGCCATTCCCATATACGAAATATTTCATGGGAGGTCCGGGAGGTGCCACGAGATCGGATAATTGGTCCTACGCTCTAAAACAGGATACATTGCGTATTGATCATATCCAAAAATATACAGAAGTGGAGGCGCTTATGGAAGATGAATTTTTTGGTGATGTCTTTAATAGTGAGGATCCTTCAGAAGAAGATCTAAAAGACCTCATGTTTTTTTTGCCCGATTCTGCCGTGCTGCTTCAATACAGATATATCATAATTCCGTCTACCCATACGGGAAAGAATGTTCTTTTTAAGGATATGGGATATGACCAATTAATAGCTCATTTAGGACTGAAAGAGTAAAAAGGTCAAACACCAATAAAAGAAGCCCTTAGGAATATGTTGCCATGACCTAGGGGCTTTTTGTATTTAGGGGTTGTATTGATTATAAATCAAATTTGATGCCTTGTGCTAAAGGGAGCTCCGTGGTATAGTTGATGGTATTGGTCTGTCTGCGCATATAGATTTTCCAAGCGTCCGATCCACTCTCCCTGCCTCCACCGGTCTCCTTTTCACCACCAAAGGCGCCACCGATTTCCGCACCAGAGGTGCCTATGTTCACGTTGGCAATACCACAATCACTTCCAGTAGCGGACAGGAACTGTTCGGCCTCCCTAAGATTATTGGTCATTATAGCGGAAGAAAGCCCTTGTTTTACACCGTTTTGAAGTGCTATGGCATTACTGACAGGGCCTGTATATTTTATCAAATATAAAACGGGCGCAAAGGTTTCATGCTGCACGATCTCAAAATGGTTTTGCGCCTCTGCCATGGCCGGCCGAACATAGCAGCCGCTCTCATAACCTTCACCGGAAAGCACCCCACCTTCTACGACAAGGGTGCCTCCTTCGGCCACTACCCTTTCCAAGGCTTCTTTGTAAAGGGCCACCGCATTGGTGTCGATCAATGGTCCTACATGGTTGCTTTCATCCAAGGGGTTCCCAATTTTCAATTGTTTGTAGGCCTCTACCAAGGCATTTTTAACGGTTTCATAAACCGACTCATGGATAATGAGCCGGCGGGTGGAGGTGCATCGCTGGCCAGCCGTTCCCACAGCTCCGAATACCGCCCCGATCACGGTCATTTTTATATCTGCATCTGGCGTAACGATGATGGCGTTGTTACCGCCCAATTCCAAAAGTGATTTGCCCAAACGGGCTGCTACCGCCTGCGCAACGATCTTGCCCATGCGTATGGATCCTGTAGCTGAAACTAGGGGAACACGCTCATCTTTGGTCATCATTTCCCCTACCTTATAATCCCCATTGATCAGGCACGAGATGCCTTCAGGAAGATCATTTTCCTGGAGCACCCCAGCTATGATGTTCTGGCAGGCAATACCGCACAAAGGCGTTTTTTCGGAAGGTTTCCAAACACAGACATCGCCACAGACCCAAGCCAATGCCGTGTTCCATGCCCAGACGGCCACCGGAAAATTAAAGGCGGATATAATGCCCACAATGCCCAAAGGGTGGTATTGTTCATACATCCTGTGCCCCGGGCGCTCTGAGTGCATGGTAAGCCCGTGCAACTGCCTGGATAGACCTACGGCAAAGTCACAGATATCAATCATTTCCTGAACTTCGCCAAGTCCCTCTTGGTAACTTTTACCCATTTCATAGGAGACCAATTTTCCCAAGGGCTCTTTGAGTTCGCGCAGCCGGTTCCCAAATTGCCTCACGATCTCGCCCCGTTGTGGGGCGGGCATGCTCCGCCAGCTGGTGTAGGCCTCGGTGGCGGTCTCCATAACCCGTTCGTAATCTTGTGGGCTCGTGGTCCTGACCTTGGCAATCAGGGCATCATCCACTGGGGAGGTGGAGGCCAAGACCTCTCCATTTCCAAATTTTTGGGTTCCCGTGCTTGTACCCTCATTAAGTTCCGTAATACCTAGCGCGTCAAGCGCCTCTTTTATTCCAAAAGCCGTGGCTGTTTCTGACATAATATAACTTTTATAGACGTAATTGTTGGATAAAACACAAAAGTACGAAGAATGTTGAAGCTGACGAACCTGTGGAGCCACATCATGCTATGTATTTTAGGGCAACCCATAATAGGAGCCCCACCAATGCTGGTAGCCCTTGCACGTAAAAGATTTTCTTGGAGGCGGATATACCGCCAAATATACCTGCCAAAAGAACACAGGCCAAAAAGAAAAGGCTAATGTTTGCGGACCAATTGGGGTCTGTTATGAACAAGGACCAGAACAGGCCTGCCGCCAAGAAGCCGTTATAGAGTCCTTGATTGGCAGCCATCGTCTTGGTTGGTAAAAATTGCTCCTGCGGTATGGATTTAAAGATTTTCCTTGCCTTTGTGGTCCATGCGAACATTTCCAACCATAAGAAATAGCAGTGCAAGATCCCAATGAGCAGCACTATGCCCTTTGCTACGTAGAGCATTAGATTTCTTTTGCCATAAAACGTTCATCTACGGGCATGACGGTACCACATTGATCGCAGGTGCGCAAGGATTCTGAGCTGTAGAAATGCTTAAAATGGCCTAAAAAATCCTTTTCTATGTCGTTCAAGGTAAAATAGACCTCATATAGTTTGTGGTTGCAGTGGTCACAGAACCAGAGTAGACCATCATCTACCTGCATATCCGCTCGTTTGCGTTCAATGACCAAACCAATGGATCCCTTATGCCGTACAGGGGAATGGGGAACCTTGGCAGGGTGCAGGTACATATCACCGGGCCCCAAGGACATCGTTTTTTTCTGGCCGTCCTCTTGGATGTGTACCTCTATATGGCCTTCTATTTGATAAAAGAGCTCTTCTGTTTCGTTATAGTGGTAATCTTTTCTGGCATTGGGACCTGCAACGACCATGACAATATAGTCGCCGGCATCCTTGTACAAATTCCGGTTGCCTACCGGGGGCTTTAGGGTCATTCTGTTTTCCTCGATCCATTGATGGAGGTTGAACGGTGCTCGTATGGCCATAGATGTTGTTTTACCTAAAGGTAGAAAAGTTAGGGGTTCTGGCCCAATGATACAACAAAAAAAGCCCTCACTTATGCAAGGGCCCGTAGCTTGGCACAGCTATATTTATTTTAAGAATATCTGTGTAAAATAAAGTTGTCCTTCCGTATTGGCCTTTATGCTGAGCGCTGAATGCGTATAATTCCCCTCAATATTTTTTCTATGACCAGGACTTTCCAACCAAGCCGCCATGGCTATAGAGATGTTCTCGTAGTCTTTAGCAACGTTTTCCGAAACCTTTTTGGCACCGGTCTGCTCAGCAATTTTTTCTGCCCTTTCCCCAAATTTGGCATGGCTTGTCTGCCCTTTTGAAATCATGTAGTCCGTATGCTCTTGCGCATAGTAATAGCTTGTGCCTTCAAAGATAAGCTCTGGTAGTCCAACGGCTGTTCTATGGGCGTTGACCATTTGAAAAAGCTCATTTTCCATGGGGGACTGGATATTGCTTACTTCTTCTATCTGCAAACTGTTTTGTACTTCTGTTCCGCTCAAGGTTGGCTTGGAACAGGAAGTGTAGATGACCACTATAATCAACAATAAGAGTATTTTACCTTTCATTTTTCGGGGTACGGTTCAGATTATTCTTAAGACAAAGGTAAAACCAACTAGGCGTGGAACGGGAAACAATTCTTTTACGATACCTTAAAAATCGATGATACGTTAAACACGCATTTATATGGGATGATCGACCAACTGCATGTAGTATTTATCCTCTATTGATGAAGGGACATAGGAACGTGTTGGGGGTGCATTGTACTGATGGTTGGACCATCAATATGATCTTTCCAATTCATTT
>CAKZLG010000026.1 GCA_937125035.1 uncultured Maribacter sp.
ATGATGGGCACCACGTTCACCGTTTCCTTTTCTTGGGGCATTTCACAGGCAAAGAACATCAGTTTTTTTACCACTTCCCGGGAAAATATGGCATTGTTGATGATCTTGTCCATGTCTTTGGCAGACTGCGCATCCGTACCCACCCTTTCCTGCAATAGCTCTGCAAAGCCCAAGATATTGGCCAATGGCGTGTTGAGCTCATGGGCTATGCCGGCGGTGATCTCGCCCAGAATACGCAGCCGATCGCTCTGCTCCACCTGCCTTCGGATACGGGCCTCGTTCGCCCTAATTTCTTTTCGCTCCAAGAGATTGCCCACTTCTAGACACACATTGTCCAACAACTGTTGTTCCTCTGGCAAAAAATCGGTCCACTGATATTTTGGGGTGGGGTAGCCCACCTTTATTTGGCCCTGCATCTTATTGAACAGGGTAATGGGGGATTCCAAAAAAACATAGGCTTGGCCTTTCTCTTGGGTCTTGATTTGGTATTGGGAGGTCTTCAGTTCCACAAAGGTGTCCGCATCAAACTGCCAAGCCCTTTCCAAACACTGAACAATGCCGTGCAGCGCCGTACGTACATCATCGTAATCACAGTTCACAATGAGGGACGTTACCTCATAAAGGCATGTGAGCTCCTTTATCCTTTCCCTCAATTTATCTTCTGCCGTATGCAATGATCTGGATTTTTACACAAATTAGTGAATTCTGTACATATACCTGAGCCGGACCTACATTCGATATCAATAACTGTTTCTATACATGGAAAAATAGAAAGCAAAAAATTAAAAGCCTTCCGAATTAAAATACCATGGATTTTTAAATCCAAGCAAAGTCAAAAACACACAGCGTTACTCAACACCAAAAAGCCCATGGCTATTCCTACTGGATATATCGTTTCGTAATCAACTCTTCAACGGAAGGCAACATGTCCATTTTCACAGAGAACTCTTGGCGCCTTCACCGCTAAAGCAACAGGTATTTAGAAGGACTTAAAACCACCTATTGGTATCGCATCACAAAAAGCCTATCTTTAAGTGCACAGGAAAGAGGCTATGCACTGGCCCATGTATCCGTAAAAATCGCTTCATATGTATTACGCCAAACCCCAATCAGTTGTATGAAAAACAAGGCGAGAAGAACCTTCCTGAAACAATCCATGGCGGCCGGTATTGCTGGCATCATGGCTCCCCAATATACGTTTGGCATCATCCATAAAAGAAAACCCATGCAAGATATTGTAGGTCACGGTGACTTTAAGTTCAATGTAGATATGGAATGGGGCGTTCAGGACCCTTCCAAAATTCCGGTCAACGACTGCCATGAAATGGTATTGGATGGCCAGGGCCGCATCTTTATGACCACCACGGGCACCCACAATGACAACATCTTGATCTATGATCGATCCGGCAAGGTCCTCCATTCTTGGGGAAGGGAATTCCCGGGTGCCCATGGCCTCTCCATTATGGGCGAGGGCAAGGATCAGTTTCTGTTCATTACCGATCCGGATACCCATAGGGTCAGCAAGACCACCTTGGACGGCAAGATCCTTATGACCGTGGAAAGACCCAAGGAAATAGCAGGCTATACGAGCAATGATCAATTTAAACCCACAGAGACGGCCCTTTTGCCCAACGGGGATTTCTATGTGGCAGATGGTTACGGTAAAAATTACATCATCCACTACAATGCCAAAGGCGAATACCTCTCGCATTTTGGGGGTACAGGGCAAGATGACACTACCTTTAATTGCTGCCATGGCATCACCTTGGACACGAGGGATGCGGCCCACCCTACCTTATTGATCACTTCGCGCGCCAATCAGGAATTCAAACGCTTTACCTTGGATGGGAAGCACTTGGAAACGATTCCCCTACCCGGTTGTTCCATATGCCGGCCCGTGATCCACGGAGAACACCTTTACTTTGCGGTCATCGTCACCAAAACATGGGACACTTGGGACGGTATGCTGGCCATCTTGGATAAGGACAACAAAGTCGTCTCCTTTCCCGGTGGCAGCGTGCCCACCTATACCAACGGTATCTTGAGTGCACCGCAATATGATGGCCGCACCTTTAAAAATCCGCATGATGTGCTGGTAGATGGGGACGGCAACCTCTATGTACCACAATGGGCATCCAATAAAACCTACCCGATCAAACTGAACAGAATTTAAATCGCGCCCTAGCCCATGGCCCCTTAGCGTGCAAAAAGGAGCTGGGCTGAAATTTCCTAAGAGATCCCGTGCGATGATATTACGTTTTGTTGTGTTTATTTTCTTTTATTTTTGTTTGGCTTCTTTTTTCTTGTACCTTAGAGCGTATGTTGCCAAATCAAAGAAAGTCAAAAATATTGGCCGTCATCAAAGAGGACGGTTCCGCGAAAGTAGCCGAACTGGCCCGGATCTTTAAGGTTACCGAAGTAACCATTCGCCAAGATCTGGAAAAATTGGAAGACGAAGGAATGGTCGTGCGCGAGCATGGTGGTGCATTCCTGAAGGATATACCCCGTCATGTGGAAGGGCTTACCTTGAGCAACAAGAGCAATCTTGCTCTAAAGGAAATGATCGCGGCTACCTGCGTTTCCTATATAGAGAGTGGGGACACCATTATTCTGGATTCCGGGAGCACCACTACGGAAATAGCTAAAAAATTGATAGGCTACAAATCCCTTACCGTCATCACCAACGCCTTGAACATCGCCCTGATGTTGGGAGGGGAACCCGGTATTGATGTGATCATGACAGGGGGCGAATTCAAACCCCCTACCTTGTCCTTGACCGGCCAAAAGGCCGCGGATTTCTTTGAAGGGCTCAATGTGCAGAAATTATTCCTGGCAACGGCAGGAGTTACTTTGAAAGCAGGACTCACCTATCCCAGTCTAAGTGACCTTGTGGTCAAAAGGGCCATGATCAATGCGGCAGGCACCACGTACCTAGTGGCAGACCATACCAAGTTTGGTAAAAATGCCCTGGCCAGTTTGGGCGCGCTTTCGTTGATCGATTATATCATTACGGATTCAGGAATACGGGAAAAAGACAGAAGGGTCTTCAAGGACAATGAAATAGAGGTCATCATAGCCTCGTAATCTGAATAAATCTAAGATACACTCAAAATAAATTGGATACTATGGCAAAAGCGGCACTGAGCATAGGCGTCATTATCGGCAATCGGGATTTCTTTCCGGATAGCTTGGTTGAAAAAGCTCGTATGGAAATCATTGAGGTGTTCAAAAAACAGCACCTCACTCCGGTACTCCTGGGTAGCTCGGATACCAAACTAGGGGGGGTGGAAACATATAAGGATGCACAGTTGTGTGCCCATCTTTTTGCAGAGCACCGGAAGGAAATAGCAGGCGTCCTGGTGCTGTTGCCCAATTTTGGTGACGAAAAAGGGGTAGCAGATACCTTAAAACTGGCAGACCTGAACGTTCCCGTGCTGATACAGGCCTATCCGGACGATCTTTCCAAAATGAACGTGGCCAACCGCAGGGACTCTTGGTGCGGAAAAATTTCCGTTTGCAACAACCTGTACCAATATGGAATAAAATATTCCCTGACCAGCCAGCACGTGCAGTGGCCCATGGAAGCTCCTTTTCAAAAAGACCTGATGGACTTTGTAGCGGTATGCCGTGTGGTAAAGGGGTTGCGCAATGTACGGATTGGTGCAGTGGGCGCCAGGCCGGGTGCCTTCAATACCGTGCGCTATTCTGAAAAAATCTTACAAAGAAATGGCATTACCGTGACCACGGTAGACTTATCCGAGATTCTTGGTAAAGCAGATAAACTCACAAAAGATGATACAGCCGTTAAACAGCATCTAGAGGCCATAAATGCCTATGCACCAAAAGGAAAGACCCCTGACGCGGCCATGGTACAAATGGCTAAATTAGACGTTGTACTCAATCAATTTGTGGAAGAATATGCATTGGATGCCACGGCCATACAATGCTGGACATCCTTACAGCAAAATTTTGGTTGCAATGTGTGCACTAGTATGAGCATCATGTCAGAGAACATGCTGCCCTCAGCTTGTGAAGTGGATGTAACGGGAACCCTGAGTATGTACGCAATGCAGTTGGCCTCCGGATCGCCTAGTGCTCTTGTGGACTGGAACAACAACTACGCCGATGATCCCAATAAATGCGTACTCTTTCATTGCGGCAATTGGGCAAAATCCTTCTTGCCGGATATCGAAATCAGTAATGCCCCCATTTTGGGCACTTCCGTTGGAGTAGAGAACACCTATGGGGCACTGGATGGGCGTACTCCTGCAAATCCGCTCACCTATGGCAGAATAAGCACAGATGATCCAAAGGGTATCATGAAAGCATATCTTGGAGAGGGCGAACTAACGGATGACCCCTTAAAAACCTTTGGTAATAGGGCCGTGGCCAAAATTGAAGACCTTCAAGGATTAATGAATTATGTGTGTAAAAATGGTTTCGAGCACCATGTTGTCATGAACGCCTCAAAAACGGGCACCATTTTGAAAGAGGCCTTAGGCAATTACATGGAATGGGAAGTGTACCACCATAAATAATTGAGACATGACCGATAGAGAACTGCAAATAAAATCCGTATTTCTACGAAAAAGACTGCTCCACTACATCTATATGGCCAAAGCCGGCCATACGGGTGGCAGCCTTTCCTGTATTGACATCCTTAATGTGCTCTACAATAGGGTTTTGAGGGTTGACCCTACCGATTTCAAAAACCCGGACCGGGACCGTTATATCCAAAGCAAGGGCCATAGCGTGGAAGCCCTCTATGTTACCTTGGCGGATCGCGGTTTTTTTCCTGAATCCGATTTGGAAACACTTTGCCAATACCAATCGCACTACATAGGCCACCCCACAAAGAAAGTGAATGGGGTGGAGCAAAACACGGGAGCCTTGGGCCATGGCCTGCCCCTGTGCCTTGGAGAGGCCATAGCGGCAAAATTGGACGGGAAGACACACCGTGTATTCACCTTATTGGGTGATGGTGAACTCCCCGAAGGTTCCAATTGGGAGGCCTTTCTGTGCGCAGCGCACTATAAATTAGACCATCTTTATGCCATCTTGGACTATAACAAACAGCAAATTACGGGCAACAATGACGAGGTCATGAATACGGCTTCCGTTCGCCAAAAACTGGAAACCTTTGGGTGGGCGGTCAAGGAAGTGGATGGGCACCATGTAGCCCAGCTGACGGAAGCCCTGAACAAAGAACCCTTCCAAAAGGGGAAACCCAATTTCATCATAGCGCATACCGTAAAAGGCAAGGGCGTTAGTTATATGGAAGGCAACTTAAAATGGCACCATGGGGTACCCACTCCCGACGAGTATGAACTGGCCCAGTCAGAACTATGTAAAGCGGAAACATTAATTTAGAAAGTATGCAGGTAGATACCATTTTAGAAAAGGATTTGCAGCTTGGCAAGGCCAATCAGGTGGTTTTTTCGGAAACACTGCAGGCATTGGCACATCACGATCGAGATATCATCGCCGTAACGAGTGACTCTAGGGGCTCTGGGAAACTGGTGCCCTTTGCGGCCCAATTTCCAGAACAAATTGTGGAGGTGGGCATTGCGGAACAGAACTTGGTGGGCGTAGCGGCAGGGTTGGCCTCTGCAGGCAAAAAAGCCTTTGCCGTCTCCCCGGCCTGTTTCTTGAGCGCGCGCGCGCTGGAACAGATCAAAAACGATGTGGCCTATTCCGATAATCCCGTGAAACTGGTGGGCATCAGCGCTGGGGTAAGTTACGGAGCGTTGGGCACTACCCATCACAGCCTGCATGATTTTGCGGCATTAAGGGCCATAAACAACATGACCATCGTAGTACCCGCCGATAATTATGAGACAGAACGCGCGGTACGGCAAGCCATAACCTTTTGCACACCGCTGTACCTACGTTTTGGCAAAAAACCAATGCCTTTTTTACCTCAACTGTACCACGGCTTTACCTTTGGGAAGGGCAGGATCGTAAAAGAAGGCAACGACCTGGCCATTATTGCCAATGGGGAAACGGTCTACCCCGCATGGCTGGCCGCACAGGAACTGAGACAAAAGCAGGGCCTACAGGCCACTGTGGTAAGCATGCACACCATAAAACCATTGGACACGGAACTGTTGGAAAAAATCGCGGCAAACGGCAGGCCCATCCTCACGGTAGAGGAACATATGGTCCATGGTGGATTGGGTGAGGCCTGTGCTTCGCACCTCTTGCAAAAAGGATTCAAAAACCCCTTTAGAATGGTGGCCATTCCCGATGAATATACCGTAACGGGATCTCAACTGGAAATTTTTTCGCACTACGGCATCAGCAAAGAGGGAATTGCCCGGACCGCGATGGAACTTATGACCTAAACCAAATGACAGGATTACCTGAACTCCGTATTCCATTTACCCCTTTTGCTGTTTTCCCAAAGGACATGGTAAAAAAAGGCCAGTGGGGAACAGTACCAGATGCCCCTCTATTTACGGGTATGGACCAAGGACCGCAGCCCATTTTAGCGCTGAAAGTGTTCCTCGTAACAGTAAACGCATAGATCCATGAAAACGAAAGTATATTTTTTCCTTATGCTCGCCCTTTCCCTCGCCATGATCCATTGCAAGAGGAATACCGGGAACAATGCCCAGAAAAAAATGGCCGTGGTCATTTCCACCTTGAACAACCCATGGTTTGTTGTGTTGGGCGAATCTGCGGCCGAGAGGGCCAGGGAATTGGGGTACGAAGCGACCATCTTTGATTCGCAGAACAACACCTCAAAAGAAGCGGAACATTTTGAAAATCTCATTGCCGCCGGGTATGATGCCATTCTCTTTAACCCTACGGATTCCGAAGGTTCCGTATCCAACGTAAAAAGGGCCCAACAGGCTGGCCTACCCACATTCTGCATGGATCGGGAAATCAACGCGCTGAATGTGGCCACATCTCAGATCACTTCAGATAATTTTACCGGCTGCGTGGAATTGGGTGAATATTTTGTGCGAACATTGAACAAAAAAGGGAAATATGTAGAACTCTTGGGCCTTGTAGGGGACAACAATACATGGAACCGATCAAAAGGGTTTCACAGTGTTGTGGACCAATTTCCAGCCTTGGAGATGGTGGCCCAACAAAGTGCTGATTTTGATCGTAGTAAGGCCATGGAAGTCTTGGAATCGGTCTTACAGTCCAATCCGGACATAGATGCTGTTTTTTGTGGCAATGATGCCATGGCCATGGGGGCCTACCAAGCCCTAGTGGCCGCCGGGAAGGCGGACAGTGTGCATGTTTTTGGGTTTGATGGTGCCAAAGATGTCATGGATGCCATAAAAGACGGTAAAATAACCGCTACGGCAATGCAATCCCCAAAGGCCATGGCCCGTACCGCGGCAGAACTGGCTCACGCCTATTTTGAGGGCGAACGGCAATTTACCCAAAAAACACCGCTGCAGGTGAAAGTAGTTACGCAACAAAACATAGACCGCTTTGGGGCCTATGGTTCAGATAATTGATTATGAACAAGGTATTCAAATATGGTTTGATGACCATCTTAGTGGCGTTGGCCCTTTACAATGCGGTTCGTATAAAGCCATTGAACGAGGTCAAAAAAAAGCAGGACACCCAGCTGTTTGATGCAAAGGCCTACGCCGCTGATTTTATGGCCAATAAAATAGAGTCCCTTCCCGCATTACAGGTAGACTCCTTTTTGGAGCACCTTGGCAACAACCCTACGGCTTATGCCCAAGAACATGGTAAAAAACTGGGCATTAGTGATGCGTATCATTTCATCATTGAGGGGAAGGGCAGCGTAAGCGCCATAGAGGAGGAATATATCGTGCTGGGCCTTGGGGATGGCAGCTCCGTGGCAATAGCCACAGATTTCATTTTTGGCAATGCCATCCGAGATGGCAGTGGAATGGCCCATATAGATGACCATCAAAACACAATGGACTTCAACTCCATTTCCGTGGAACTCAATAACCAGGTACGTGAGACCATTGTGCCGCTGTTACGTGATAAGGCAACCATGGGCAGCACCCTTTATTTTAAGGGTGCGGTGACGATAGCCATAGACCAACCAAACCCCAGCGAAATAAAAATCATTCCGTTACGGATCCAAATCATCAACGAACCTTGAACAACGGTAGCAACATCATCTTTGAGGCCAAGGGCATAACCAAACGGTTTGGCGGGGTAACCGCATTGGAGGATGTGGACCTGCAGGTACATGAGGGAAAGGTGAACGTGGTGGTGGGCGAGAACGGAGCGGGAAAATCCACCTTGATGAAGATTCTGTCCGGTGTTTATGCGGACTATGGTGGCCAGCTTTTTTTCAAGGGCGAAGCGGTCCATTTCAATAACCCCAAGGAGGCCATGGCGCAAGGCATTGCCATAATTCACCAAGAACTGAACCTGATACCTTATCTCACTATTTCCGAGAATATCTTTTTGGGCAGGGAAATCCGTACACCACTCGGGGTATTGAACACCAAACAGATGCACTCGAAGACCCAGGCCCTTTTGACCCGCCTAAACTGCCATCTAAGTCCAAATACCTTGGTGGGAGCGCTAAAGGTGGGCGAACAACAATTGGTGGAAATAGCAAAAGCCCTGTTGGAAGAAGCTAAAGTCGTCATCATGGACGAGCCCACGTCCGCCATCTCAGATACAGAGGTGGCCACCCTGTTCAATATCATAAGGGCCTTAAAAGAGCAGGACGTCTCCTTACTGTACATCTCCCATAAATTGGATGAACTGTTTCAGATCGCCGACCGGTTCATTGGTCTCCGCGATGGAAAAATGGTAGGGACTTTGGAGCAAGCGGCCAAGGCCACTAAAGAAGATTTGATACGCCTTATGGTAGGCCGGGATTTAAAGCACCTCTTCAAAAAGGAGGCCGTGCCCATGGGAGCGGAAATATTGCGTGTGGAAAATCTCAACCTGCGCATCAACAAAGCACACCAAGCATCGGCCCATCGCCTTAAAAATATACATTTTAAACTGAGGAAAGGAGAGGTGCTGGGCATTTTTGGGTTGATGGGGGCCGGTAGAACGGAACTGCTGGAAACCCTCTTTGGTCTACATGCCAAAGACATGACCGGCTCTATAAGCATAGCCAGTGAACAGGTGCACATACGATCGGTCATGGACGCCATTGCCCACGGTATGGCATTGGTGCCTGAAGATCGAAAAGAGGATGGCTTGGTCCTACAAATGGAAATTGCCAAAAACGTGAGTTTGGCCAGTATGGGAAAAATCACGAAAAATGGCGTCATCAATGCAAAGAGCGAAATGACCTTGGCAAAAAAATTCATTGAGACCCTGCACATCAGAACCCCAAGTGAACGGCAGCATGCCAAAAATTTGAGTGGTGGCAACCAACAAAAGGTGGTCCTGGCCAAATGGCTGGCCACCCATCCCAAAGTACTTTTTTTGGATGAGCCTACCCGTGGCATTGACATCAATGCAAAAAACGAAATTTACCATCTGATCAACGCCTTGGCCAAGAAAGGCCTGGGCCTGGTAGTGGTCTCCTCTGAATTACCTGAGATCATGGCCATTTCAGACCGGATATTGGTTCTGGCCAACGGTAGCGTATCCGCAGAATTCAACCAAGAAAATGCCCATGAGGAAAAGATCATGCAGGCGGCCACCCAGTAAAAAGAACAGACCAACGTACGACCAAGATGAACCAAATTAAGAACACCCTGTTGAGATTTCAGTCCATCATTGCCCTGGTGGCGCTCTGTATTGTACTGACCTTGTTGTCCGATAAATTCCTAACCCCGGAAAACGGCTGGAACATCATGCGGCAAATCTCCATTAATGTCTGTATTTCGGTGGGCATGACCTTGGTCATCCTTACCAGGGGCATTGATTTATCCGTTGGATCGATCTTGGCCTTCTCCGGGGCCGTTACGGCGGGCCTTTTGAAATATGGGGTGGAACTGCCCGCTTTCAACGTATTTATGGAATTCACGGTTTTCGGGGCCATCTTGGGAGGCTTATTGGTGGGCGGTTGCCTTGGCACCTTCAACGGTTGGATGATCACCAGGTTCAAGGTTCCCCCATTTGTGGCCACCTTGGCGATGCTGACCATTGCACGGGGCGCTACCATGCTCTGGACCGGTGGATTTCCGATCACCGGCCTGGGCACTACCTTTGCCTTCATAGGCACAGGTTGGTTCTTGGGCATTCCCATGCCGGTATGGATCATGGCAGTGCTCGTGGGCTTGGCCATGTTCGTTACCCACAAAATGGTGTTCGGTAGGTATATTTATGCCGTTGGCGGCAATGAAAGCGCTGCCCGACTCTCTGGTATTGATATAAAAAAAATAAAGGTCTGGGTGTATGCCCTGGCCGGCATTCTGGCCGCTGTGGGCGGTATCATGCTCACCTCAAGGCTAGATTCGGCACAACCCAACGCGGGCATGAGCTATGAACTGGATTCCATTGCCGCAGTGGTCATTGGGGGCACCTCCTTATCTGGGGGCAGGGGATCCATAATGGGTACGGTTCAGGGAGCCCTCATCATAGGGGTCCTAAACAGTGGCCTGGTCTTGCTCAACGTATCCCCCTTTTGGCAACAGATCATAAAAGGGTTTGTGATCCTGATCGCGGTAATTTTAGACCGTCTAAACCACCCCAACGAAGATTAATCTGTAAAAACAAAGACCAATTATGGCAACTTCCTATGTTTTGGCAATAGACCAGGGCACCAGCAGTACTAAGGCGATATTATTTGATGAACATGGCGGGGTGGTAAAACGGGCGAGCGCCACATTGAACACTGTCTATCTGGCACAAGGGTGGGTGGAACAAGATCCCTTGGCCATTCTAGACAGCGTACGGGAGGCATGCAGCAAGTGCCTGGAGGGCATCCCATCTAAAACGGTAAAATGTATTGGCATCAGCAATCAAAGGGAAACCTTTATACTCTGGGACAAAAAAGGCAACCCGGTGCATCCGGCCATTGTATGGTCTTGTAAAAGGTCTGCCCAAATCTGTGAACACCTCAAGGACCAGGAAGCATGGCTTTCCAAAAAGACCGGTTTGGTGGTAGACCCCTATTTTTCCGGCACCAAATTGTTATGGTTAGTGCAGCATAACCCACAAATTGCCGATCAGATGGCAAAGGGGGAGCTTTATTTTGGCACAGTGGATACCTGGTTGCTGTACCACCTTACCAATGGGGCTTGCTATTATACCGATCACAGCAATGCTTCCAGGACCCTTTTCTTCAATTTAGAAGATCTGGATTGGGACAGGGACATCCTCCATAAGTGGCAACTAGGCCAACTTCAACTACCAGAAATCAAAGCCTCTTCAGATGATTTTGGTGAAACGGATGTATTTGGGCTATTGAGCACTCCGGCGCCGATTACGGCCATGATCGGGGATTCCCACGCCGCCATGTTCGGTGAAACCTGTTTTGCGCAGGGGGACATTAAGATGACCCTAGGCACGGGAAGTTCACTCTTAATGCACATTGGTCCGCGGCCATTAGCCTCAAAAAACGGTCTTTTGACCACAATCGGCTGGAGCACCAAAGACGAAGTGGCCTACGCCTGGGAGGGCGCCATTGTAGCCTGTGGCGCTATGGTGGAATGGCTCAAGTCCGTCAATATTATTACCAATGTCAAAGAAACGGCCGCTTTGGCCCAATCCATCAATGAAGTTTCGGACGTGTATGTCATCCCCGCCTTTAGTGGGCTGGGCGCTCCCTTTTGGCAAATGAACCAAAAGGCCTCTTTTCACGGAATCACTTTTGGCACCACCAAGGCACATCTGGTAAAAGCTACCCTAGAGAGCATCGGCTACCAGATAAAGGCCGTGGTGGATGCCATGCAGGCAGATTTGCAACGGCCCATACCGCGCATGGCCATGCACGGTGGCCTGGCCAACAATACCTTTGTACAGACATGTCTCAATGCCTTATTGGATGGGAAGATCACTATTCAAGATAATTTGGATATTTCCGCCCAAGGGGCGGCGTTCCTAGCAGGTCTCAAGTCAGGCATTTTCAAGGACCGGGCCAGTCTAAAAGAGCTCTTAAAGCTTCAAACCCTGCCCAAAGATGAAACGGACAACCACATCTTGACCCAATATAACGCTTGGCTAGAGCTGCTCCATGCCGTACCCAGGTCGGGAAAAGCCAAGAGGGCAAAAATGTAATTGGCAATAGCTTCCCATTATTAATATGGTACGTTAACGGGCAGGGAAAATGGTTGTGGACAAAGCAAGGCGATGCCATACCCTTCTCCCCAAATACCTGCCCTACTTCCTATTTTCTTTCTAGATACCTTACACCAAGAGTCCAAGTCATCAATGGCCCAGCTGCTATTTTTCCTTTACCTTGTCATTGTAAGCACTCCCTAATAGGGCAGGACTTTCATGGCCAGGAATATATATGAATGATCGTGCGAAGCCCATTCAAGGACAAGGGGGCTGAATCCATCTATTTGGAAATGTTGCGTCATCCATCACTTCCGCTGCAACATCCCTAAGCAGCCCTAACCGCATAGGACATATGAACCGTAAATGATATAGCGGTCCGCTACCTGGCCAACCTCCCTCAACACCTTTGGCAGGCAATTATTCCCGATGAAATACAATAGACGCCAATGGAATACGTTAATAAGTAATTTCCTACATTAAATTGTCATTTTATTTACTTATATAATTAAACGGTATCCCAGACATGACCAAAAATACTACCCTCCTTACTTTTTTGTTGGCCATCTTCCTTGTATTTCCTTGGAACGGCGGGGCCCAGACGAACATTTCCCTACAACAGACCGATTTTGATACCTGTGGAGCAACCCTACCATCAGCACTGAATTTAGGGGACATGACCCTAACGGAAACGCAGATGACCGATTTTGGTACGGGCACCTATACATTTTTCATCGTTGCACCCACCAATTTTGAAATAGATGCCACGGCCGCCACCTTCACTGGTACGGACATAATAAATGCCACTGTGGCCCAAAGAACGGGCGATCCCACAAGCCTGGAGGTTACTATAACGGTGGCGGGGCAAAGCACCATGGATGGGCTGATACTTGAAAATGTGACCTTAGCACTAGTTTCCGGAACGGTCACCAATGGCCTGCTCACCTACGACTTAAGTGGCAATGCCAACAATCTCAATGGCCCAAGTGATGGCAGTACGTTGGCCACACTCTCCTTCAATGCTCTTTACGGTGGGGATGGCGTTGACCAGACCGCTTGCGATCTAACGGACGTGCAGGATATCAGCATAGCCGGTGCCACGATTACCCAGAGCCGGACCTATGAATGGCAACATGAGATGGGCGGAACATGGAATTCCATTGCTAATTCCAATACAGAGGAACTGGCCATTGGCGCTGCGCCCGTGGCCAACGGTCTTAACCGTTTTAGGCGTTTGACCACCTTTACCCTCAATTCAAAAGTTTGCACACTGACCAGTACGGTGGCCACCATCACTGTAAATGATATCTACCCCGGGAGCATCACTGAGGGCACCGGTCAAAATCTTTGTGCCACGGAAACTCCCGATCAATTGAGCACCTCCGGTGATGTTGCCGTAACCGTTGGCGGTACGGCAACCTACCAGTGGTATAAAAACGATTTGGGCACTTGGGAAGCCATCAACGGGGCCAATAATACCTTTTACCAACCCAGCGCCCTTTCCGTAACCACCTCTTTTAAACGCAGGATAACCAATACGTTCAATGGGTTCACCTGTTTTGAGGAAACGCCTCCAACGACCATCACCATCAATGCCGCCGTGGCCGGGGGAACCCTCGCCGACCAATTTATCTGCAATTTGGACGATCTGCAACTCCTTACGGTTGACAATGGTGACAATGGCACCTATCAATGGCAAAGGAACAATAGCGGTACTTGGGAGGATATTCCAAATGCCAATGGCGTTAGTTATGATGCCAGTACTGCTCTAGTACCGGGCAGCAATGAGTACAGAAGAATCACCACGGTCTCAGGGGCCAGCTGTGAAGGTGCCAGCACCGCGGCCACCATCGCCTATACCAATTTTACGGTAGGAAGCATAGAAGGCGCCCAGACCCTCTGTAGTGGGGAAACGCCCAACGCCATCAATACCGTGACCAATGCGACGGGCACGGGCACCATTTCCTACCAATGGCAGCAGTTCAATGGCGTGGATTGGACCCCTATTGCAGGCGCTATTGGGGTAAGTTATCAGCCAGGTGCCCTTCTACAGACCACCTCGTACAGGAGGATGGACCGCGTAACACTCCTTGGGAACACCTGCTCGGAAACTACGAATGAGGTCGTCATTACCGTAAATGCAACGGTACTTGGCGGAACAACAACCGATCAAAGCATCTGCACCTTGGGGGACCTGCAATTGTTGACCGTAAACAATGGTGAGAACAATGGCAGTTACCAATGGCAAAAAAACATAGGGGGCACGTGGACCAACCTCCCCAATGCCACCGACATCAACTTTGATGCAAGCGCTGATATTACGCCCGGAGTATCCCAATACAGAAGGGTCACCACGGTTTCAGGCGCCAGTTGTGAAGGCATCAGTACGGTGGCCACCATTACCTATTCCAATTTTGAGGTGGGCAGTATTTCAGGAGCCCAGACCCTATGTTATAATGAAGTTTCGGCACCATTGATCTCAGAAACGAATGCCACCGGCAACGGAACCATAAGCTATCAATGGCAACGTTTTGAAGGAGGTAGTTGGGTGGATGTCAGTGGAGCGGAGAGTCCCGCTTTACAACCTGGTGCCTTACAACAGACCACCCGTTACAGGCGGATGGATGAAATAGTGCTCAATGCGCATAGCTGTTCGGCCGTTACCAACGAAATCACCGTAACTGTATTGGAGGAAGTGCTTGGGGGCGAGGTTTCCCCCAACCAGACCCTATGTGCTGCGGAGAGCCCTAGTTCCCTGACCGTGGCCAACGGAAACACTTTGGGTGCGAACATAAGTTTCCAATGGCAATCCAGAACATCTGGCAATTTTACCAACATGCCGGGTGAGACGGATGCCAATCTTACCTTTGCCACGGCACCAAGCGTAACTACTACGTATAGACGACAGACCCTGGTTTCCAATAACTCAAAAATATGCACGGCGCTTTCTTCGGAAAGCACCATTTTTATAAATACCGTTACCCCCGGCATTATAGGTACGGACCAAAATATTTGTGCCGGCGAGGTCCCCGAGACCTTGGTGAGCCTCAGCAATACCTCGGCCCCGGGCACGGTTTCCTACCAATGGGAATGGTCAACGGACGCGGGCAGCAACTGGAGTCCCGTTCCTGGGGCAACAGGCGCCACCCTTACGCCAGGCCTACTGGCCACTACCACCAGTTTTAGAAGATGGGACACCAGCGTGCTGAACGGAGAATCCTGTACGGCCCAGACCAATGAAATCAACATTACCGTTGCAGGGGCCATCAACGGTGGTGACGGCTCCGCTCCCCAAACGGTCTGCGAAGCGGAGCCCCCTGCTACCTTAACAGTGGCCAATGGCACACCACAAGGCGTGGGCATTTCCTTTCAATGGTATGCCTCCACAGATGACATCACGTATGCCCCTATACCGGGGGAAACGGGTGAGAGCTTGAGTTTTTCACAAGGCCTCACCGCGACCACCTATTTCACCCGCGAGGTGACCCTTACCAACAACGGCACTATTTGCACCGCCCAGAGCACGCCCACCTTGGTGACCCTTCTATCACTGACCCCGGGGAGTATTGGCCAGACCCAAACGGTCTGTGGCGGCGACCCCGTTCCGCCTTTGACGAGCACTACGGATGCGGCTTCCAACGGAAACATTGCTTATGCGTGGCAAACATCCCTTGATGGCGACAATTGGACAAACGTTCCAGGGGCCACCCAGGCCACGTTTGCGCCCCCTTTGACCGAGGAAACCCAAACTTTTTATAGAAGACAGGCCACGGCAACCTTGCAGGGCGCCACTTGTGAAACCGTTACGGAGCCCATCATTGTCTATGTGAACCGGTTTGATGATGCGGCCAACCATCGCATCACCTTTTCCAATGGCAGCACAATCCCTTTTGAAATCTGTAACCAGGCAGACCCTGCTGCCTTTGGCACCAATTTTAATTTGCTCGCCTCGGGGGATTTGAGCTATCAATGGGAAGTCTCCACCGATAATGTTTCCTTTACCGACATTCCCGGAGCCACCAATGCCCTCTTCGATGCACCGGTCGTAACCGAAGATGTCTATTACAGAAGAAGAAGCACTTCTACCCTAAATGGACTAGTATGTACCACCATCAGTAACACACTGCAATTCATAGACGCGGGCACCGCCTTTGGGGGTACCATTGCAACCACCAATACCAATAGCGGCGATCCAAGTCTTGAGGTCGTTTGTAGGGGAACCGTCCCGAGCCCAATGATAGAGGGTTCTGCCGCATCTGGGGGTAGCTTGTCCTACCAATGGTTTGCCAATGGAATTGGTATTCCGGGAGCCACGGGGGTAGATTTTACACCAACCACGGCCATTCAACAAACAACGGAATTTGTCCGAACCACCTTTAGTGCCGATATAGACGGCAATGTGTGTGCAGTGGACAGCAACAGCATTACGGTACTTGTGCCCCAAGGAGATGCCATTGGGGACGATATAACCCTCTGTACGGGGGAGACCACCCCGGTACTGGGGGATGTCAACTTGATTGAAGGCCTGTCCTTTCTAACCTTTCAATGGTATGATTCAGAGGATGGGTCCACCTTTGCCGCTGTTTCGGGGGCTACGGGACCCACCTATGCTCCCAATGAAGTGCTGGTTGCGGACAAATATTACCGTAGAGGCTACATTGCCACAGTGGATGGCCTACAGTGCGGCCCCGAAAGGTTCAGCAACACGCTACGGATTTTTATAAACGATGTGGAAGGGGGCACCATCTCAGAGGAACAACAGATCTGCTTTGGTGAGGACCCTGCCCTATTGAATTCGTTGGATGATGGTACGGCAAGAGGGGTACTCACCTATCAATGGTATGCATCCGAAGATAATGGAAACACTTGGGATATCATTGTTGGAGCCGTAAACCGTACCTATGACCCCGAGGCCGGCAATTTCCCAACCCGCCAATTCAAAAGAACCGCCATCTCTACCTTGAACGGAGTGGCCTGCACCATGGACAGCAATAGCATCATCGTGGCTGTAGCGGACGAAATTGAACCTGGTATTTTAAGCAGTGACCAAACGCTTTGCGAAGGGGATGCTCCCAATGCCCTCACGGTGATGGGGGGCAGCACCTTTGGTGACCAGAGCATTATGTGGTATGAATCCGTAGATGGTATTGTTTGGAGCCAGACCCTGGTAACGGACGCTTCCTACACCCCCCCCATACCCACGCGCACTATGTACTATAAACGAAGAATCACGAGGACCTCCTTGGACAATCTTACCTGTTTTGTGGAGACCAATGTGGTCCAGATCACTTTGAATAGTGTAAATGCTGGTGCCATCTCTGGAAACCAAGCGGTTTGTCAAGGTAGCCAACCCGATGCCCTTGTGGAGGTCAATGGCGCCACGGGTGCCGGGCAGTTGTCTTACCAGTGGCAGTCTTCGCCAGATAACCAGACCTATGCCGAAGTGAGCGGGGCCAACCAGCCCAACTTTCTACCGCCCACCACCTTGACCACCTCCACCTATTTTAAGAGGGTGGTGACCAGCGATTTGAACGGCGTTGCCTGTACCGCTGAAACAGCCCCGGTACTAGTGACCGTCATTCCGTATCCGATCATTGACAACGCGGAAATACTGGCCAATGATATTACCAATGTAAGCTGTGCCGGTGGTACGGATGGCAGTATTATGGTACCCAGCCAAAGGATAACCGGCGGCAATACCGCCCAAGGGCAGATCAATACAGTGACCCTTTTTGGAACACCGGAGCTCAATAGCACCTACACCATACTCGTTGACGGCATCACATATGAGCACCAAGTGGTCATGAACATTCCCCTCAATCAACCACAGACCAACGATGAAATTGTACAGGCCCTGGCACAGGAGATCAATACGGCCACCGGCCCAAGGCTCAGCCCGGTCATTGCAAGCGCAAACGAGAACGAATTGATCTTGACCGCTAAAGTGGAGGGCATTGGTTTCACCGCTTTCGCGAGCACCAACAGCACCATGATGGCAGGTGCCAATAGCGTGATCACACAAGAGAACATCGTGGGGAATACCTATGAATGGGTAAAGGCAGGTGACCCTACCTTTACCGCCTCTACGTTGAGCATCAACAACGTAAGTGCCGGCGTATACTTCTTGACGGTCTATAATGAATTCTGCGGGGTAACTTCAGAGCCCTTCCTTATTACAGAGCCCAATCCGCTTACCTTGGAAATTGCGGATACGTGCAATACCGCTTTGACCGCCAATAGCACGGGCGGTATAGCGCCCTTCACCTTTACATTGACCAGACCGGATGGTTCCACCACCGTGAATACCTCCAATAATCCCAGTATTACCTATACGGGCCTTACCGGCGGTGCCTCATACACCGTTAGTGTACAGGGATCGTCCTGTGCCATACCGGAATCGGAATCGGTTACCCTGCCCTTGGGACTACAGTTCAATGCGGCCACTGTGGTCGTGGAAAATGTAAGCTGTTTTGGACAGAATGACGGTAGCATCAGTTTGAACAACGGTGCCACTACCGTTACGGGCGGCAGTCCTTCCTATAATTTTGTCTGGACAGGACCCGATAATGTCACCTACACCACGCAGAACATCAGCAATCTGGCCCCAGGCGTTTATGTCCTCAACGTTACTGACCAGCTGGGCTGTTCCGCCACCTTTACCGCCAACGTGGCCTCCAAATCCCTTTTGGAAATAGAGAACGTACAAGTGACCAACCCACAATTGCAGTGCGCTGGGGACAACAATGCGGAAATCGGCATACAAATCACATCAGACCCCAATGCCCAGTTACAGATCAATTGGTTCAGAAATGGGACCAGTTTTGCCTCGAATAGCACGCAACTCACCAATTTGGGCGCGGGGAGCTATGAGGTGGTGGTCACTGACGGCAATAGCGATCCCAATACACCTTGCACCGCTCGCCAGACCATTGTGATCATGGCACCACCCGTGTTCACTGCAACAGAGATCCAAATGAATACGGCACAATGTTACGATGTGTCTTCTCAACGAAGTTTCGCCTTTACGGTCAGCGGGGGTACGGCTCCGTATGAATATCGAGTTAACGGGGGCACCCCCGTAACGTTCACCACCGCCCAGGCCATGATCACAGGGCTTTCCTATGAAGGGCAGGTGATCACCGTTACCGATGCCAACCAGTGTGCCGTGACCACGTTCAACATGCCGGCGTTGGAGCCCATTGCCTATGCGGGGAACACCACTTTTACCATTGAAGCCTGTGAAAATGACTATTCTTTTGTATTGGATGACGGTTTGGTATCGGGTGGAAATCCGTTTTTGGATTCCAGCGGACAGCCCTACTACCTATACGAATGGCGGGGACCCGGCAATTTCAGCGCACAGGACATCACTAGGTTCACTGCGGAAGCCGGCAGTTATTTTCTGACCATAATTGATAGTGACTACTGTGAATCAGCAGAAATTGAATTCGTTTTCAGTCCCACCTACGAACCCCTTACGGTAAGCAGCACCATAACGCCCGTAAGTTGCGGTGCGGATGATGATGGCGCCATTACCATTGCCATCAATGGGGGCAACAGGCCCTACACCATTTTGTGGGAGCAGGAAGTGCCGGGAACGGGCAGTGATCCCAATCCTACTTTTGCGCCATTGGGGCAGAACACCCTACAGCTCAACGGGCTGCCAGAAGGCAGGATACGGTTGACCGTAACCAGTAACATTCCCGGATGTACGGACACCTATTCCGCCTACAGGTACCAGCAACTGTTCCCCATCAATAAAGCGGAATCCCTGCGCTTGGTGGACGGGCCCTTTTATGATGACGCCCTTTGCGCCGGCAACCCCGGGACACTTTCAGTGACCGTTTTTGATGCACAGAACGGAGCGCTCAGTTTCTATTATGATGGCACTCTGGTGCCCGCCATGGAGACCTCGGCAAATACGTATGCGCTACAGATCGCTGATCCCTTGGAAAATGCGACCCTTAGCGTCGTGAACGACTTGGGCTGTGGATTCACCGCTCCGCTAAGCAGCACTATTGGCAGTCCAAGCTTCAGCTATAGCTCTGAGGAGTTTGACATAACGGGACTCCTTCTCACTAAAGAAGAGGTGCGTTTCTTGAATACCAGCACGGCGGACCATGCCTATGCCACTTGGGATTTTGGGGACGGGAGCCCTGAGGTTACCGTTGACCCCGAAACAGAAGGTGCCTTGACCAACCATACCTATGATTTCCCAGGTGTGTTTGAGGTGACCCTCCGCATTTTCAATGCACAGGGCTGCAGCCAGAGCACCGTGCAAAGCGTACAGGTAGGAACCGGGTACGATGTCATGTTCCCCAATGCCTTCACTCCCAATGGAGATGGCATCAATGATTATTTCCAAGGGGATTTTACGGGCCTATCCTCCTTTACCTTCATGATCTACGATATGTGGGGGGGTCTGGTTTTCAGCACGGCCCATGATTTTGACGGCCTGCCCATAAATTGGGGTTGGAACGGCACTTACGGCAATGGTGCTGCCTATGAAAACACCTCTTTTAGATATGTTTTTGTAGGGACCACCGGAAACAACAAACAAATCACCAGAACTGGCGAAGCCACAATATTGAGATAATGACCACAAGACAAAAGCAGTTCATTTACATCCTTCTTTTTCTAAGTTTCAGCGTGCATGCACAGGATAAATTCATCCATAACCTGAGTAAGGTGCCCGTTTTTCTGAACCCTAGTTTCCACGCCTTTAAGGAAAAGACCAAAATTGGTGTCCTAGGGGAACTGGCAAACCAAGATCAAGGCAATCAATCCCAACACAGATATGCCTTTGGCTCTACCTTCTTTGAAGAGTATAATTTTCAATTGGGCATTGATATCTTCAATAATAATTTGAAGGACAACGGCTTCAATTACACCACGGCGGGCCTTACTTACATCTACAAGTTACAGCTGTCCAATGATTGGCTGCTCTACCCTGGTATAACCGCAGGCTATGGTAATTACAGGTTTAATTTCAACAATCTTACCTTTCAGGACCAGATAAACATCTTTACAGGTCAAATTAGTGCAAATACCATAGATCCGTTGGCGGCCAGTAGAAGTGTGGGATTTTTGGATTTGGGCGCATCCGTGATGCTCCACAATAATATGAACATGGTCTTTGGGCTTTCCGCAAAACATTTGAACCAGCCCCGGTTATCCTCTGAGGACAGTGAGGACAATGTGAACCAGAACATGCTGATCAGCGGTCAGTTTGGGTACGAGATGAATATCAATCCCTATGGGCAATCCAAATTACCGGAATACTCCTATCTGTATTTTTTCAACGCGGTATCCGTGCAGGGCTCCAGTACCCGCTTGGATTTCTACCAAGATGTGCAATTGGGCAACATGAGCTTTGGGATCAATGAGCACTTTAGCTTTCTGGAGGCCGCATCCTTTACGGAGCTGGGTTTTGCCACCAGTATTACGTTAGAGAATTTTGAATTTGGTTTGAA
>CAKZLG010000027.1 GCA_937125035.1 uncultured Maribacter sp.
AAGGGATATTTCTGATGGTAGGGAACCAAAAGGGACACCACGGCATTATAGCTTTGTATGCCCTTGGCCTGTCTGTTGGCCTTTAAAAAGGAATTAAAGACCGATTTAAAGAGGGGCTCCATGGGGTTTTGGTAGCGGGTCCAGAAGGCGTTCATTTCCCTGAAGTTCACTAAAACGCCTTCATTTAATTGCCCTATGAGTTCTTGGAACATGTCCTCATTGCCCCTGCGTACATCGCTTAGGCAATAGCCCAAGGCATACGCGTATCCGGCATATTGGAAATAGGGGTCAGGGTTGGTGGCAGTAACCAAATATCCGATGAAATTGGTCTCGTTCTCGGCGGAATAGCCCAATTGGTGGCCCATCTCATGCCCCGCCACCACTGGAAACCGAAATGCGGGCAAAAGACCATTCACTTGGGCCTCCCCCGTAAAAGGGTTCAAATAACCGGCATAGCCCATATAGCTCAAGGCCGTGCTATAGAGGGAGGTTTTTGCACTGGGAACTTCCAGAGAAAGGAAGGGGTGTCTTTGGGCCAAAGCGTCATACCCTGCTATGGTCTTTTGGAACATTTCCTCCCGATCATAGGGTACTACGATCCCCTGTATTGTATCACCTACTAAACTTGCCTGGAGTTGGTTCGTCTTTTTGATCAGTTGTCTCGTGAAGACAACGAGTTGGTCATATTCATTGGTTTCCACAAGTTCCAATTTGTGACGCAGGGGTTCCCTGAAATAATTCAAGCCCCAAAGGGCATAAAAAGAGAAGTACAAAATGGAACAGACCATGAGCACATCCCTCATGAAAGTGAATGGGTAGGTTTTGATGTAGAGTCGCTTTACAAAAATATAGCGAAGGCCAAGCACCACGAGCAAGGTGTAGCAGATGTCACCTACGGAAAAGGGCAGCCCTCCCATTAGGTGCCTAAAAAACTGGGAAATAAATGGGTAAACGCTTTGACTGTAGTACCGCTCCACCCATTCCGTTTCCTGACTCAGCCATTGCACTAGACCATACAGGGGCAAGAGTGCTATGGCCAGCCACGTCTTAAAGGATATTTTCATGCTGTCAAAAATAGCGAATTCCTATTTCCCGTTGTATTTTTGAAAGTAAATCCCCACTTCATGGAAAAACCTCTTATAAATTTGGCGCCCCAAGAAGTTTGGGAACAATTCGCCGCCTTGAACGCCGTTCCCAGACCTTCCAAAAAAGAAGAACGGGTCATTGCCTTTATGGTTGACTTCGGAAAGGCCTTAGGCCTAGAGACCCATACGGATGCCGTTGGCAATGTGGTGATACGCAAACCGGCCACCAAAGGCATGGAAAACCGGAAAATGGTAACGCTGCAGTCCCACCTGGATATGGTGCACCAAAAGAACAGTGATACCGATTTCATTTTTGAGCATCAGGGCATCGCTATGCATGTGGATGGGGATTGGGTAAAAGCAAAGGGCACCACCTTGGGCGCGGACAATGGGCTTGGTGTAGCTGCCATCATGGCCCTGTTGAAGAGTACCGAAATTCCCCATCCCGCTATTGAAGGGCTTTTCACCATTGATGAGGAAACTGGCATGAGCGGGGCCTTCGGTCTACAACCCAATTTTCTAAAAGGGCAGTTGTTATTAAATTTGGATACCGAGGAGGATGATGAAATAGATGTGGGCTGTGCCGGGGGCATGGATGTTACCGCAGTGGGCCATTACCAGGAAATGACCCCCGATGCCGACAGCCACTGTTTCCAGATTTCGGTTAAGGGTCTCCGGGGTGGGCACAGTGGTATGGACATCCACAAAGGGTTGGGAAATGCCAATAAGATCATGAACCGGTTATTGTACCATTTAGATGATGCCCTGAGCATTCATATAGGCCTTATCCACGGCGGTGGGCTGCGCAACGCCATACCGCGGGAAAGTGTGGCGATTGTAAGTATTGGTAAGGCAGACAGGAAAGCATTCCAAGAAGTGTTCCAAGAAAAGGCGGACCAGATAAAAGAAGAACTACGTATCCCGGAGCCCCAATTGGAGATAAAGTTGGACAAGGCGGAAAAACCATCCGGCACAATGCCCCTAGCCGTACAGCGAAGCTTATTGAAGGCCCTTTATGGGGCTCATAATGGGGTGTATGCCATGAGTTCCGCCATGCCGGGTCTTGTGGAGACCTCCAATAATGTGGCTAAAGTTATGGTGGAAGGCGGTCATGTTGCCATCAATTGCCTTACGCGATCTTCTGTGGCCACCGCTAAAACGGATTTGGCCCATGCCCTTAAGGCCGTTTTTGAACTTGCGGGGCTTTCCGTGACCTTTAGCGGGTCTTATCCGGGATGGCAGCCCAACCCCGATTCTGAAATTCTTGCAATCGCTAAAAAAACGTATCAGGATATGTTCCAAGAAGAACCTAGGGTGGTGGCTTGCCATGCGGGACTGGAATGCGGTATTCTGAGCCACCACTATCCAGAGATGGACATGGTAAGTTTTGGTCCCACCATTTTGGGGGCACATTCCCCAGAGGAACGGGCAAGCATTTCTTCCGTTCAAAAATTTTGGACGTTTTTGCAGGCCATTTTAAAGCAAACACCCATGGCCTAAACGACTTATTCACAAAAAAAAGGCCCGCTAGTGAATACCAGCGGGCTTTTTTTGTATTTGGTTTGGGTCTAGTCCACTAGGCCCACGATCTCCACATCAAAAATGAGGTTGGCGTTGGGAGGAATGGGCCCGCCGCCTTGTTCCCCGTAGCCCAAATGCGGCGGAATGAACAATCTGGCCTTTTCGCCCACCTTCATGGTGAGGAGTCCTTCACGGAAACCGGCTATGAGCCTAGATTCCGGGCTGTAGTCCATGGGAATGGGCTCATAGCCCATGGACTGTTTTCTCATATCATCAAATACCCCATATTTCTTTGCGATCTCCTCGTAATTACTGTCAAACAAAGCGCCATCTTCCAAATAGCCGGCGTACATTACCTTTACTTGTTGCCCCACCTTGGGCTTTTGGCCATCGCCTTCTTTTAGGGTCATTTTTTTGAGGCCAGAGGGCAGGTTTTCCGCTTTGGCTTTTTGGGCCTCCAATTCCTCGGCAAATTCTGCTTTCATGGCATTGACCACCGCCATTTTTTCGGCCTTTTCCTTTTCTATGGCCGCAAGGCGTTCCTCTTCACCATCAAAGTAATCGGTCATGATTTTAACAGCATCAAACTTACGTGCCTCTTTTCCGTTTCTGATGATCTCCACCTTCTCCATTAAAACAGGTGTTTCGGGTTTATCTCCGGCCAAGGTGGGCACATTGGCAATGGAATCCAATACATCAATACCTTCCACGACCTCACCAAAAATGGTGTGCCTATTGTTAAGCCAAGGCGTGCTGTCGTGCGTTATGAAAAATTGACTTCCGTTGGTGGTAGGTCCGGAATTGGCCATGGAAAGAATGCCCTTTTTATCATGTGTTAAGCTGTCACTGAACTCATCCATGAACTTATAGCCAGGATTGCCCCTACCGGTGCCGGTAGGATCGCCCCCTTGGATCATAAAGCCTTTGATGATCCTATGAAATGTTAGGCTGTCATAATATCTTTTTCCCTTAAACTCGTCACTTACAAAGGGGTTTTCACCTTCTGCCAAGGAAATGAAGTTGGCCACGGTAACCGGGGTCTTTTCATGTTCCAAACGAACTAGGATGTCACCTTTGCTTGTTTTGATATCGGCAAAGATGCCGTCTCCCAAATCTGCCCTTTGACTTGTTTTGCAGCCCACCATCATCAGGGCCATTGCCAGAATTACGTACAGTTTATTTATCATTGTTTTGGTTTTCATTTATATTCTCTTGTTGTTGTTCTATTTTCAGTATTGTCACTGTTGATTTCAAGGGCACGTTGGTGCCAATTCTGTCATTGTCGCCATGATAGCCATAGGCCAGTGAGGAAGGGAACAAAAAGGTGGCGCGTTCCCCTTCCTTAAGCAATTTCACGGCGTCGCGAAGCCCCATGAACAGTTCTTGCTTATCCACGCTATAGCTTACCGTACCTATTTCATCCGAACTGTAAACGGTGTCATTGTCCAAGGTGAGGACATCATAGTTCATGACGACCAAGTCACCTGTTTTTGGGGTGTATGTTGAGCTGTCGTTTATCTTTAGGTAATGGTACCATGAGCCGGCCTGCCCGTGCGTATAATGTTTTAGGGAATCCCTGCGGATGATTTCCTGTATTTTTTCCTCTTCATCCTCAAGGAGCTTTTTATTGCGCTCTATGGATTCCTTAAAAAAACTACCGCTTTTTTGTTGAATGGGTCTACGGGGCTCAGGACCATTACAGCTCCCCAACAACATGAACAAGGCCCCTATGGAAAGCACGCAGTACCTCATGATGTCAATTGTTCTTTGTATTGTGGCAAGAGCGATTCAAAACGGGCCGTGGTCTCTGCAATGGACAGTTCACTGCGTCCCCCCGCGGCGTTGTCATGGCCACCGCCATTAAAATGGGTTCTGGCAAAATGATTCACTGAAAAATCTCCCACAGACCTAAAGGAAATCTTTAAGATGCCCTCTTCCTTATTTTCAATGAAAATGACCGCAAACCGGATGCCTTCCAACGTAAGTCCGTAATTCACAAACCCTTCGGTGTCCCCTTTCTGATAATCATACCGATCCAATTCCTCTTGGCTCAAGGTAATATAGGTTGTATTGAACTCATTTAAAATGACCATGTTCCTCAGGGCACAGCCCAAAAGGTGCAGACGGTTGGGAGAATTGGTGTCGTATATTCTGTGGTGAATGGCAGTGCCTTGGGCGCCTTTGTCCATAAGGTCTGCTATGGCACGGTGCGTTTGGCTTGTGGTGGCACTGTATTTAAAAGAACCGGTATCCGTCATAATGCCGGTGTACAGGCAATTGGCAATGTCGCTATTGATCATGTCCCCATCTCCCATCTGAAGCAGTAACTGGTAGACCATTTCGCAGGTGGAGCTCTTGGTACTGTCAGAATACATGACCTCGGCGTACTCCGCGGGTTGTTGGTGGTGGTCTATCATCACAAATGGCGCACTGAGTCCTTCTAAGACCGGGGTCATTTGGCCCACCCGGCCCAGATGGTTGAAATCCAATGTAAAGATAACCTCGGCATTTTCCAAATAGGTTTTGGCCTGGCCGTTGTCCCGTTCAAAATTCAGGATTTCCGTTGCTCCGGGCATCCATTTTAAAAATTTTGGAAAGTCATTGGGTGCTATGATGCGGGCCGTGTGACCCTTAAGGGTCAAGTAATGCCACAGGGCCAAAGTGGAACCTATAGCGTCACCATCCGGATTTTTATGGGGAATAATGGCTGCCATTTTTGGGGTTGATAGTAGCCTTTTTAGTGCATGGACATGCTCAATTTTCATGGGCGCAAAGATACAATTTAATACGTTAGACATCTGGCATAATGACGTATTTTTGCAACCAACGCAAACGTAGCCTTTCATGAAACGATTTATTCCTATACTTTTTGCTTTCGTCCTTTGTGGATGTGTGACCACCAAACGGGAAAGGATTGCCGAAGACCAAGCGACTTTTGTCATTGCTTTCGGGTCTTGCAATAAGGTGGAATTGGAGAACCATCTATGGGACGATATTCTGTCCACAAAACCGGATGTATGGATATGGGGTGGAGACAATATTTATGCGGATACGGAGGATATGTCCCAAATGGCAAATATGTACGCAGCCCAGAACCAAGTGCCTGGTTATCAAAAGTTGCGTATTGGTGTGCCCGTGATCGGCACATGGGACGATCATGATTATGGGCGCAATGACGGGGGTGCGGAGTTTAACGCTAAAAGGGAAAGCCAACAGGTGTTCCTTGATTTCATGAAAGTGCCCCAGGACAGCCCCAGAAGGGAGCGCGATGGGGTGTATAGCAGCCACGAGTATGCCACGAGATATGGTAAGGTAAAGGTGTTGGTACTGGATACCCGTTTTTTCAGGTCGCCGGTGACCCCTGATTTGGATACCGACAAAAGGCTCAAACCCAACGCCTACGGAGAGGGTACCCTTTTGGGTGCGGAACAGTGGAAATGGTTGGAAGAGGAATTGGGAAATTCAGATGCGAGCTTCAATATTATTGTCAGCAGCATCCAATTGCTCTCCAATCTGCACGGTTTTGAGGGTTGGGGCAATTTTCCCCATGAAGTGGACCGATTTAAGGAGTTGGCGCTGAAAACGGAAGCCAAAGGAGTCATTGTCCTATCCGGTGACCGCCACATATCTGAATTTTCCGAAATAAAGGTGCCGGCCTTGGGCTATCCCTTGGTAGACTTTACAAGTAGTGGACTCACCCATGCCTACCGGGATTTCAGCGGTGAGCCCAATCCGTACAGGATAGGGAAGGTGATCAGTACTGAAAGTTTTGGAGTGGTCCGTTTAAATTTAAAGGAAAATAAGGCCCATTTTGAAATGGTGGGGGATGAAGGTAAGGTGTTGGCATCCATGAAGAGGGCGTATTAAACCTTGCCGGTTGCGCTGAAAAGCGTATTTTTGCGCAAAATTTCAAACATGAGTACAAAGAGAACGTTTACCATGATCAAGCCAGATGCCGTTGAAAACGGACATATAGGGGCTATTTTGGAAAAAATTACCGCAGCCGGGTTTAAGATCGTGGCCATGAAGTACACGCAACTCAGTAAAAGGGACGCAGAGGAGTTTTATGCCATACACAAAGAACGGCCGTTTTTTGGCGAGTTGGTCACTTTTATGACCCGCGGACCCATAGTGGCCGCTATTTTGGAAAAGGAGAATGCTGTTGAGGATTTTAGGGCTTTGATCGGAGCCACGAACCCAGCAGAGGCCGCAGAGGGCACCATACGTAAATTATTTGCCACTGATATTGCTGAAAACGCGGTACATGGGTCTGATAGTGATGACAATGCAGCCATAGAAGGTGCCTTTCATTTCTCCGGTAGGGAAATTTATTAAAGGAACAGCTAAGGGAAAACGACAAAAACCGGCCTTTAGGCCGGTTTTTTTATCGTAGTACTATTTTCTTTATCAATTCCTTGCCCAGCTCCTCGTTGAGCATGGCCATGATTTTAGATTTTCCCAAACTCAGTTCTTCGCGCAGTACGGAAGAGGAAAGGGAAACGAATAAGGTATCCCCCCTAAGTTCTATAGCTGTGGTATACTTGTTAATACCGTTGCCCATAAGCCTGGCCCAGGCGGTTCTCGTCTCTACCTTGTCCATACCTCGCTGAAGTTTATTTTCCTTTAAAAAAGAGGAGAGCGCCTCCTTTAAGGATTGGTTGTCATTGTCCCTCTTGGCCATTAATTTTCCAGATTAAAAGGTTCATAGCGTATATAGTGGTAGGTAATACCGTCTTCATTTTTGAGTACCAGTTCACCTTTGTTCAAGGCTATCAAGGTTTCGGCCCAGGTGGTAAGTTCATTGCTGTAGTGTAGTTGTAAGGCCCCGTCTGTTGTTTGTACGGTGAAGGGTTGTGCGTCATCTGAGGTCTGGTAGTGGCCATTGAACTTGGGCTGTACCTTTTTGCGATAACCTGCTTCACCTTCCAACGAAAAAAAATCAATGTCCATGTTGGCCTTATAGGCCTTTGTGCCGCCATTGGGAAAAACGACCTCCTTAATTTCCCAATAACCGTTGAGATGCACCAAGTCGCCCTTTGTGGGCACCTCGGAACAGGACAAAAAGCTGAAAACCAATGTAGGCAACGCCATTTTGGCACTATAACTTAAAAATCTCATAGGTCTGATGTATTTTTTTTACCACCGCTTCGGTCCGGTCCGCATGTGTGTCACTTAAGAACAACTGACCAAAATTTTCATTGTTCACCAAGGTGATGATGTGTGCCACCCGATGTTCATCCAATTTATCAAAAATATCATCCAAAACCAATAAAGGCTTGGTTTTGGCCAAGGTTTTCATAAAATGGAACTGCGCAAATTTAAGCGCGATCAAATAGGATTTCTGTTGGCCTTGACTTCCAAATTTCTTAATGGGGTATTCGGCGATCTTGAAACCCAGGTCATCTTTATGAATTCCTACACTGGTATATTGCAGGGCGCGGTCCCGTTCCATATGTTCTTCCAGGAGTTGGGGCATTGCCTTTTGCAGTAATTTGCTTTCATAAACAAGGTCCACTTGTTCCTTGTCTCCGGTTATGGCCTGGTACTGTTCTTGAAAGATGGGAATGAATTTCTCCAAAAAGACGGTCCTCTTCTTAAAGATTTCCGCACCGTAGGTACAGAGCTGTTCGTTGTAAATGGCCAGGGTCTGCTTATCAAAGGTATGGTTTGCCGCAAAATACTTAAGAAGGGCATTGCGTTGCCCTAGCACCTTGTTGTAGTTCAAAAGATGTTGCAGATACTCCTTGTCTGACTGGGAGATGACCCCGTCCATGAACTTACGGCGGGTATCGCTGCCCTCTATGATGAGGTCCCGATCCGCAGGGGAGATCATCACCAAGGGCAACAGGCCAATATGGTCAGAAAAGCGCTCGTAGGCCTTACCGTTTCTTTTTATAATCTTTTTATGGTTTTTTTTGAGGCTACAGATGATCTTCTCCTCCCGTTCGTTCTTTTCAAAGCTGCCCTCCACCACAAAAAAATCCGTTCCATGCCTTATATTCTGTGATGAGACCGGATTAAAATAGCTCTTGCCAAAACAAAGCAGATAAATGGCATCCAAGATGTTGGTCTTACCCATGCCGTTGGCGCCCACAAAGCAATTGATCTTACTATTGAACGTCAAATCCTTGGATTCGAAATTTTTATAGTTGAGAAGCGATAATTGCGTTAATACCATGAAAATCGTGGAATTTTTCTGTTCAGCGGACGGCTTTCGCCCTAAAATATCCAAAAATAACGAATAAATAGGCTAGGCGATTTCAATAAAAACTTTATTTTTGCGCGACCAATTGAAGAACTGATGGCAACATACAAGAAAAGAGGTTTTAAGCCCAAAACAAAGGCCGAAATCCAAGAGTTTGATGAACAGGAAAGCACAACGGCAGAGGTGTTCAGTACCTTGGACGAGGGCGCTTCCAGGACAGAGGAGTGGGTATCCAAAAACCAAAATTACATCTTGGGCGTCATTGGTGTGATCGCAGTGGGTGTTCTGGGCTATTTGGCCTATGTGCAGTTTGTACAGAAGCCCAAGGAAATGAGTGCTGCCAACGAAATGTACTATCCACAACAATATTTTGACCAAGCCCTGGGTGCCACCGTGGCCAAGGATTCTTTGTTCACCTTGGCACTGGAAGGAGCTGAGGGAAAATATGGCTTTTTGGACATTATACAGGAGTACAGTGGCACCAAGGCCGCCAATCTGGCCAGTTATTCTGCGGGCATGGCCTATCTGAACATGAACAATTACCAAGAGGCCATTGATTATTTGGAGGACTTCAAATCTGAGGATGCCGTGCTGGGCGCTTTGGCCAAAGGCGGCCTGGGAGATGCTTTTATGCAGCTCAATCAACCCTCTGAAGCTTTGGGGTATTATGAGGCGGCCATAGCACATAGCGCCAACGAGTACACTACACCTAAATTTCTTTACAAGGCTGGGGTCACTGCCATGGAAATGGGCAATGGCGACAAAGCCACAGGCTATTTTGAGCGCATAAAAGAAGAATTTCCAAATGCCGAACAGGCCAAGAATATAGATGCCTTTTTGGGCATGGCCAAAAGCGTGCAGTAATGGCCACCGCTACTAAAAATTTATCGGATTACGATAAGTCCACGATCCCAAACGCGAAAGACCTTCGGTTTGGGATCGTTGTTTCTGAATGGAACCCTACCATCACGGAAGGTCTCTATAATGGGGCCCATAGCACTTTAATGGATTGTGGCGCCTCGCCCGAGAATATCACCCGTTGGAACGTTCCCGGAAGCTTTGAACTGACATTTGGCTGCAAAAAGTTGCTGCAGCAGGGCCAAGTGGATGCCGTTATTGCCATAGGCAGCGTCATACAGGGGGAGACCAAACATTTTGATTTTGTGTGCAGTGCCACCGCGCAGGGGATCAAAGACCTGAACGTGCACTTTGAGGTGCCGGTCATCTTTTGTGTGCTCACTGACAATACGCTGCAACAAGCTCTGGACCGCAGTGGTGGAAAACACGGCAACAAAGGGGCAGAGGCGGCCATTGCGGCCATAAAGATGGCCATGCTCGGTCAGTGAGCGTTCCCGTTCCCCTCTTACCATAAAATCCATCCTATCACTAAACAAAGGGAATGCCCACTGTTAACAAATTTTGGGAAGCCTTCTTTAGGGCACTTTTTCTATTTTAAGTAACTTTGGTATTATGGGTTTGTTGAGCAAGATAACACGGCTACGGAAGAATAGACAATTTGAATATAACCCGCGTTACTATGATGGAAGGGGAAAAGCAAATCCGTATAAAATAGAACCTAAATTTGACCAGTTCCGTACCACTTTGGGCGGTTCTCGCGGATTGAAAAGTAAAATAAACAGGGCCATTGAGGACAGCAAGCGGGAGGGCGACCGAAATTTGAAGATCAGGATGGCGGTCATATTGGCGGTACTCATCTTTATTGTCCTCTTCATTCTAGATTTTGACCTTTCCATATTCTTCGGTAACTAATGGCAGATATCATTCGTCTCTTGCCAGATCATGTGGCCAACCAGATCGCCGCCGGCGAAGTGGTACAGCGGCCGGCCTCTGTAGTGAAGGAACTCTTGGAAAATGCCATTGATGCCCAGGCCACAAGTATAAAGCTCATTGTGAAAAATGGCGGGAAAACCCTGATTCAAGTGGTGGACAATGGTACCGGCATGAGTGAGACGGATGCCCGGTTAAGCTTTGAAAGGCACGCCACATCCAAAATACAAAGGGCAGAGGACCTCTTTAATCTGCATACCAAAGGATTCAGAGGCGAGGCCTTGGCCTCCATAGCCGCCATTGCCCATGTGGAAATGATAAGCAAGACGGAAGTGCAAGAGGTGGGCACTCATTTAAAGATAGAAGGGAGCAGGGTGGTCTCACAAGAAGTAGCCGTAGCGCCCAAAGGTACTTCCCTGCTGGTGAAGAACCTATTCTTTAATATACCCGCTAGACGAAATTTTTTGAAGTCGGACCAAGTGGAGTTCAGGCACATTACAGATGAATTCCATAGGGTGGCCTTGGCCCATCCCAACATCGCCTTTCAATTCTATAACAATGGGGGGGAGCTGTTCAATCTTCCAGAATCCGATTTTAAAAAACGTATCGTACATATTTTTGGCAGAAAGACCAATGAAAAGTTGGTACCGGTGGAAGAAGACACGCAGGTGGTAAAAATATCCGGTTTTATCCTTAAGCCGGAATATGCCAAGAAAAGTAGGGGGGAGCAATTCTTCTTTGCCAATGAGCGGTTCATAAAAAGCCCCTATCTGCATCATGCCCTACTGGGTGCTTTTGAAGGATTGTTGCGTCAGGGCTCGCACCCTGGCTATTTTTTGAAGTTGGCGGTGGACCCCGCCACGATAGATATCAATATCCATCCCACGAAAACCGAGGTCAAATTTGATGATGAACATACCTTGTATGCCATGCTCCGTTCGGCCGTGAAACATAGTTTGGGGCAGTTCAATGTAGCGCCGGTACTGGATTTTGAACAGGATCAAAATCTGGATACGCCCTATGGTCATCAAAACAGAAGTCCGTCTGTACCGCGAGTGTCCGTTGATACTGCCTTCAACCCATTTGCAGAGACGAGGTCAGTTACCCTGCCGCGCAGTGCCCCTAAGAAAAGAGCCCAAGGTTGGGAGCAATTGTACGAAGGTCTTGCCCAACGAGAACCGCAGACTGGCGGCTCTACCCTCACCTTTGAATCCGAGGCGGTGAGCCAAGGTTTTTTTGATAGGGAACATGGAGACCTTCAACCGCATGCCACTACATTTCAACTCCGAAAAAAGTATGTGGTGACCACCATTAAATCCGGCATGGTCATCATCAACCAGAGTAGGGCTCACCAACGTATTCTATATGAAGGTTTCTTAAAGGACATCACGATCAAGGAAGCCACCAGCCAGCAATTGCTTTTTCCGCTGCAAATGTCCTTTACCCCATCAGAAATACAAATAGTGAAGGAAATAAAAGATAGCCTTGGGGCCGTTGGCTTTATTTTTGAACGCATTGGCGAGGATGGGGTAGAGGTGAAAGGAGTGCCCGTCATGGTCTCTGAAAGTGAGGTACAGATGGTCATGGAACAACTGATCTCTGATTTTCAGTTGGAGATTCCTGGAGATAGCTTTTCCCAGAGTGATATGCTGGCCAAGACGCTGGCCAAGACCCTTTCCGTTAAAACAGGCGAAGTGTTGGACGAGGCATCGCAAAACGCTTTGGTAAACGACCTTTTTGGCTGCAAGGAGGCCACTTTGAGCCCATTCAACAAACCAACCTATATTACCTTGACAGAAAACGATATTGACCGTAAATTTATATAAATGGGTAGATTGACCGAGGCCATTAAGCACTTATTGATCGTTAACATACTGTTCTTCGTGGCCACACAGTTGTATGGTGATCAAATGTACCAATGGTTTTCCCTTTGGTTTCCAAAAAATGAAAATTTTGGCCTCTGGCAGATTGCCAGTCATATGTTCATGCACGGTGGGCTCATGCACATTGTGTTCAATATGTATGCCCTGTGGGCTTTTGGTAGCCCCTTGGAGCAGATGTGGGGCCGCAACAAGTTTTTGTTCTTTTATTTTTCCGCTGGCCTAGGGGCGGCCTTGATCCATACTGGGGTCAATTATTATTATTTCAGTGAAGGCCTTCAGGCTCTTGCTGATGGCGGTATTTCCAACGAGACGGTCATGGATATCATTGCCCAGGGAAAATATAGTCCGGACTGGTACAACATTGCGGGCAAGAGCACTATAGATAATTTTCTGAGTGCGTATAACACCCCCGCAGTAGGTGCCTCTGGGGCCATTTACGGTATCTTGGTGGCCTTCGGAATGTCCTTCCCCAACAGTGAACTGTTCCTTCTCTTTTTGCCCGTGCCCATAAAGGCCAAATACTTTATTCCAGTGCTCATAGGGCTTGATCTCTTTTCTGGTGTTACAGGTTATAGTATCTTTGGGCAGGGTATTGCCCATTTTGCCCACGTTGGCGGGGCCTTGTTTGGCTTTTTGATGATGTGGTATTGGAAAAAGAACCAGTTTAACAATAACCGTTGGGATTGACCTATGGCGCAAGGAAATTTACACTACCAATATAATAGATTGAGCATTGCGGAAAAGCTCATTGCCATCAACGTGCTGGTCTTCATCCTGAACGGCTTGGTACCTTTTCTTTTACGTATCTCACCCAACAGCATAGTGCAGTGGTTTGAACTGCCCAATGGCATAATGGAATTTTTGGTACAGCCATGGTCCATCATCACTTATTCTTTTTTTCATGGAGGGTTTGGCCATCTGTTCTGGAACATGTTGCTGATTTATTTTGTGGGCCGTATTTTTCTCAATCTTTTTGATGCCCGTCGCTTTCTGAACGTCTACCTCCTCGGCGTTATGTTGGGTGGGCTTTTCTTTATTTTCGGGTATAATGTCTTTCCTGCTTTTTTTGATGTCAATGCCTCTTTGATAGGAGCTTCCGCAGGGGCAAGTGGTGTTTTGATCTTCATTTGTACCTATATGCCCAACCAAGAGGTACGGCTCTTGTTTTTCAATGTGAAGCTGTGGTACATTGGCGCCTTTGTAGTGCTGATGGACTTGATACAATTGCCCTATAGTGGAAACGCCGGTGGCCATTTGGCACACCTGGGAGGGGCCCTACTAGGCTATTGGTACGCTCGGCAACTCCTTAGTGGCACTGATATTGGGGCGGGCTTTTCCAAATTGCTGGACAGTTTCGCCAATATGTTCAAAAAGACCGAGAAGAAGGCACCAATGAAAACCGTGTACAGAAACCGCCAAGGTGCCTCCACAACTTCCTCCCGGGCCGATTATGATAAAAAGACCAAACAAAAGAAGATAGATGCCATTCTGGACAAGATCAGTAAATCTGGTTATGAAAGCCTCTCCAAGGCAGAAAAGGATTTCCTGTTCCAGGCGGGTAAGGAGAAATAACATCTATGGGCATATCTCCTTTTTTTCCAAAGGCGTTTAAGTCATTTACTTGGGTATTGGCCCTTCTTTTGCTCTTGGCCTGTATTGTGCCCTATGTGCGCATTCCCGCTTTTGCTTTTTTAAGCCTCACCGTTCCTTTACTGGTCATTCTCAACGTTATATCGTTCCTGCTCTGGTTGTTGTTCAAACGTAACGTCTTATGGCATGTGCTGGTGGCCTTGGTCTTAGGCTACGCAAGTCTTGGTTCCTTTGTCCGGTTCCATAATGCGGATGCCCCCCAGATGCCAGACGGACTCAAAGTGATGTCCTACAATGTACAGGGATTTTTTAATCAGGACGACGATCGGAGATTACACGTTTGCCAAGAAATCTCGCTCTTCGTAACAGAACAAGACCCAGATATCATCTGCTTTCAGGAATACAGTAGAATCATTAAAAAAAGATTGTCCGTATATCCCTTCGTTAGCCATACGGATTATTCCAGAGAAAAGTCGGACCAAGGCATTTATTCAAAGTACCCGATCATTGCCGAAGGATCATTGGGTTTTCCAAATACAGGGAACAGTGCCATCTATGCCGATATTCTCTTTAAGGGCGATACCCTAAGGGTGTACAATGTTCATTTGGAATCGCTTAAAGTGCGTCCGGGTAATCTAAAAAGGGAGCAATCCACAAAACTTTTCGGCAGGTTAGAGGACTCCTTCGCCAAGCAATACATACAGGCAGAACTTCTAAGAGAGCATGCCGAGCGTTCGCCCTATCCTAATATATTTTGTACCGATCTTAACAACAATCAGTTTTCCTACACCTACAAGACCATTAAGGGCCGCATGACGGATACTTTTTCCGAAAAGGGATACGGTTATGGTAGAACTATAGATTTTTGGCGATTTCCACTGAGGATCGACTTCATATTGGTAGATCCATCCATACAGGTACAAGAACATAGGAATTACACTATTGGGCTTTCCGATCATGAGCCCATCATGGCCACCTTAGACATTGCCAAGTAGAAAGGAACAGTCCACCACATCGGCCAGAATATGGATGAGGAAGGCCAATCCCCAAATACGGGTCTTGGTGGGAAAAAGCAGTAAAAAGTAGAGCGCAATGGCCCAATAACCGTGCAAGGGATGGAAACCAATGCTACAGCGATCGGCTGAAAAAATAGGGTCTGCCAAGAGATGGTCCACGTCCAGTACAATACCTGCCAATAGGATCAACATGGCCTTCCCGTACTGCGGACGGTAAAAGATATAGGCCATGGCCAAGGGTACAATGAAATGGATACCGTAATGGAGGAAAAAGCGGAGCATGTTATTCAGCGACTTTGATGTTTTTTAAATAGGAGGTGGTGCTGGGACCTAGATTAAAGAGCACATCCAGAATGCTGAGATTGGGAATAAACCCGTGTCGGTCACCAAATACCTGCACATAGTCTGGCAGGTCATTGCCATACGTTTTTTTTGCATTTACAAAGTCCCGCCCATCCACAAGGTGGGTGGGTTTCAGGTTAAAAACTTCGGTCTTTTCTGTGGGATACGGTAGCTGCAGGCATTCACAAATCGTCTTTATGGTGCTTAGGTTGAACGCCAACAGATGCTCTTGCCTCTCATCATATAATGGCTTGATCTGGTCTTCATAGTATTCAAAAAAGGGAGAGGTACGATAGGCGGTCTCCAAGGTACGCCAGTGTTGCCGCTGCCAAGGGTAGTCATTATCCACCAAGACCTCTTTATAGTATTGTCTTCCGTTGGCATTGCCCATATGCACAATGGGGATGCTCAACATATGCAGCCCTCTGTCCGTGGCAATATGGGCCCTGTTCCGGTACGTCTGTTTTTGGTAATTGTCATGAACTTCCCAAACTATGTTTCCTTTCATGATCAACGAAAAGAGGTACGCATTGGGAAAATAGCATGGATGTAATAAGGTCATGTTAGGAATTTCCTTTTGCTTTTTTCCTTTTCCAGAGCCAACTGCCCACAAAATAGGCCGCAAGTGCCATAAGAAAATATTTGAAATAGGATTTGGGTTCGCCTTCGCCATTTACGGTAGTGAAGATCCTATCCCATCTGGGCCGCCAATTTCCTATCCCTTCCGTAAAATTATCAAAGCTCATCCAAATGAAGATGGGGGTACCCACAATATGGTTTTCGGGAACATAGCCCCAAGCCCTGCTATCTTCTGAATGGTCCCTATTATCACCCATCATCCAATAATAGTCCTGTTGAAAGGTATAGGTGTCGGCCGGTTGGCCGTTGATGCTTATTTGATTGCCGTTTACACGAACGTCATTGCCCTCATAATCGCGGATAATTTTCTTGTAGAGTGGCAATACCTTTAAATTCAGGGGTACCGTAGCCCCTTTTTGAGGAATGTAAATGCCTCCCATTTGACTATAGTTCCATGGGTAATCGGGACTCTGCGGAAATAAGTTGATGCCTCTTTGGCCCCTTGGGGTGATTTTCTGTACCACACTGTCAATACCGGGGTCTTGGCGTAAAGCGGCCACCATATCTTGGGTTAAGGGAACGAGACGCTCCTGATCGGTGATTTCCTTTAAAGAGAGACGGTATTTTCGTATAACGTCTGCGGGAATACCAGCGGCTTTGGTGTACAGCTCCAATTGTCCATTTTGTGTTTGGTTGTACCCAATGAGGTAGGTGTTCAACACTTGTGCCTGTTCTTGGGTTATGGGGTTGGAGATGTATTTTCTGGTAAAGTCCGTTATGCCCAATTTGTCCAACAAACGGGTGGAAACACCTTTGGAACTGTAAATGGTATGGTCAAATTGGGGTTTGGCGCTCCCGGGCAGTTGTAATTGTTCCCCATTGATGAAAACGTACCCATTGCGCACTTCCAAGGAGTCTCCAGGTACGCCCACACATCGTTTTACATAATTCGATTTTTTATCTATGGGTTTTTTGACGCCCTCTTCTTTTTTAAAGAAAACACGAACCGTGTCCGCAGGCCAACTGAAGACCACAATATCGTTGCGATCCACCTTGGTGAAACCGGGCAATCTAAAATAGGGCAGCTGAGGCTTTTTTAGATAGGAACGCACGCCCAACACGGGCAGGGTGTCGTGCACCATTGGTGCCGCCACGGTGGTCATAGGGGTACGGGCCCCGTAATGGAATTTGCTTACAAAAAGAAAATCGCCCACCCTTAAGGTTCTTTCCAAGGATCCCGTAGGGATTACATAGGGTTGTATGAAATAGGTATGTACCAAGGTGGCCGCCACTATGGCAAAAACAATGGAACTGACCCACTCCCCAGTGGCCGTCTTGGGGTAGAGGCTCCGGTCTTCTATATAATTGACATCCAAAGCATAGTTTACGTAATAGATGTAAAAACCCAGCGTGAGCATTACCAACCAAGTTTCCAAAGTGCTGTTCCTGCCAAAACTGCGTATGGTCTCCACCCATATTACGGGAAACATCAAAAGGTTGATGATGGGAATGAACAATAGGATGACCCACCACCTTGGCCTATTGATGATCTGCATGAGCACTATGGCATTGTAAACGGGTATGGCCGCTTCCCATGCCTTCCTTCCTGCCTTTACATAGAGTTTCCATGTGCCCAAAAAATGGACGACCTGCACCACTAGAATAAAAAGGATCCACTGTGTACCGTTCATGATCTTACTGTTTAGGTTCGTGCCTTTTTTATTTCAAGCACCGTTAATGTCCTTTGGATAGGACTCAAATTGCTAAAATAGTTACTTTTTTTAACCTAGGTTTAATACGTCCCTCATGGTGAACACGCCTTCCTTGCCCAAGATCCACTCCGCGGCAATAACTGCGCCCAAGGCAAAGCCTTCCCTATTGTGGGCAGTGTGTTTTATCTCAATACTATCCACGGGGCTTGTGTAGGTTACGGTATGGGTACCGGGGGTGTCACCGATCCTTTTGGCCGTAATGGGCAGGGCATTTGCACCTGTAGGTTCCAGTTCCCAACTTTTATGGTTTGAATGCTTTAGGATACCCTCGGCCAAGGTAATGGCCGTGCCACTGGGGGCATCCAATTTTTGGGTATGGTGAATTTCTTCCATGCCTACTTTGTATTGGGTGAGGGGCGCCATGATTCTGGCCAATTGTTCATTGACTTCAAAAAAGAGGTTTACCCCCAGGCTAAAGTTCGATGCATAAATGAATGCACCTTTATGGGCACGGCAGGAGGCCACGGCCATCCTATATTTTTCCAGCCAGCCCGTAGTGCCCGATATCACTGGCACGCCATGCTCAAAACATTGGGTGATATTTGTGTAAGCGGCGTTGGGCGTACTAAAGTCTATGGCCACGTCCATTTCAGTATAATCAATGTTGGTCGCGTCCACATCAATTTTGGCCACGATTTGATGTCCTCTTTCACGGGCTATTCCTTCTATCATTTTTCCCATTTTACCGTAGCCAAAAAGTGCAATGTTCATAGGGTCATTTATTTTGATTGATGTCTGTTTAAATGGTGCGGGAAAGGTTTTTCATACAGGGTCAAAACTTGAACACCATCGCCACGCCGTAATTGGGTTCGTTGGTTATGGGATTGAGGTCCAAAAAGGGTTGAAATTCCACCCCTAGGTCATCATCTATATTGAATTGTTTGAGATGGGCATCCACATTGGCCTCCACAATATTAAGAGCATACAGGGCAATGGTGGCCACCAGCCAGAGATCTCTGTCCTGTTGAAAGCGTTCTTGTTGGTTTTCAAGCCTTGAGTTGTCCAAATCTGGAAAGATGCCATCACCGTTGATGTCCCAGAATTCATCATCCGTAAATCCCGCTTGGCGTCTTTTAAAGGCTGTTCTGAATCTTTGGTAATTGTCATTGTTCAAACTATACATGTAAATACCACCCCCAATAGCGCCCCACACAATGGGTGCTTTCCAATAACTTTTGTTGTAAATCTGTCCCAAACCTGGCAATACGGAAGAGTAGAATGCGGCCCTGCTGGGAGCCAAGGGATTCATATACCTAGGTTGCTTGGAAAAAACGGTATCTTGGAAAACCACTCCTATTTCATCTGGTGCGGTGGAAACACTGTCTTGTTCAGTAATGCGCTCCGGTTCAGGTTCCTGTGATGGCACTAGTGCGGTACAGAAACAGAATAGGATCAGTAAGGTGATTTGTCTATGAAGCACCCGTGATCAGTTTTTTTATACGCTCAAATTCTTCTTTTGAGGAGAAAGGAATGGTGATTTTGCCCCTTTCCTTATCCGAGGCTTTTACATCCACTTTAACGGAGAGGCATTGGGTAAGATCTTTGATGCCGGAAATGACGTAGGATTTAGGTTGTTGTGCCGTTTTAGATGGGTTGCTTGAACCTTTATCTTTTTTGGCATGATAGGCTTTCACCACTTCTTCCGTATCCCTAACGGACATGTTTTGACCCACTATTTTTTCATAAAGGGCAATTTGGTCCTGTCTACTTTCTATGTTCACCAAGGCCCGGCCATGGCCCATGCTCAGAAATCCGTCCCTCATGCCTGTTTGTATGATGGGATCCAATTTTAAAAGCCTCAGGTAATTGGCAATGGTAGATCGTTTTTTACCCACACGGTCGCTCAGTTTTTCTTGTGTGAGGTTGATCTCATCTATGAGCCGTTGGTAGGAAAGGGCAATTTCTATGGGATCAAGGTCCTGTCTTTGAATGTTCTCCACCAAGGCCATTTCCAAAGACTCCTGGTCATTTGCGATTCTTATGTAAGAGGGTATGGTCTCAAGGCCGATCAGTTTGGAGGCGCGGTACCGCCGCTCCCCTGATACCAATTGATACTTGTTGAAGCCAAGTTTCCGTACGGTAATGGGTTGTATCACACCCAATTCCTTGATGGAGGTGGCCAATTCTGCCAAGGCCTCATCATTGAAGTTGGAACGGGGCTGAAATGGGTTGACCTCAATGAGGGAAAGGTCCAACTCAATAATACTGCCCACCACTTTGTCGGCATTCTTATCGGAAGCGGATTGAATATCGTTTTCAGGGTCTTTGAGAAGTGCGGAAAGGCCTCTTCCCAGTGCCTGTTTTTTTGTTGCTTTTGCCATAAACTATACGGTCTCCTTATTTTTTTGTACCACCTCGTGGGCCAAATTGAGATAGTTGGCGGCTCCTTTGCTTGCGGCATCATATTTAATGATACTTTCCCCATAACTAGGCGCCTCACTGAGCCTTACGTTGCGCTGTATGATGGTTTCAAATACCATATCGCCAAAATGCTTCTTTACCTCATCCACCACTTGGTTGGATAGACGGAGCCTTGAATCGTACATGGTGAGGAGCATCCCCTCTATATCCAAGCCCGGGTTGTGGATGCGCTGCACGCTTTTGATGGTGTTCAAAAGCTTGCATAGACCCTCCAAAGCAAAATTCTCGCATTGTATGGGTATGATCACGGCATCGGAAGCCGTAAGAGCGTTCAGGGTCAAAAGCCCCAAAGAGGGAGCACAGTCTATGAGAACATAGTCATAATCGGTTTTTAGACCCTCAATGGCTTTTTTCATCATGTATTCCCGCTCATCCTTATCCACCAATTCTATTTCTATGGCCACAAGATCAATGTGGGCAGGAATGAGGTCTACGTTGGGTGATGTGGTAGGTATGATCGTCTCTTTGGCACTTTTGGTATGTTCCAATAATTGATAGGTGCCCAACTCAATACTTTCTACATCTACACCTAGACCGGAAGTGGCATTTGCTTGGGGATCTGCGTCTATCAAAAGGACTTTTTTCTCCAATACGCCCAGCGAAGCCGCAAGGTTTACCGTGGTGGTCGTTTTGCCCACACCTCCTTTTTGATTGGCGATAGCAATTATCTTGCCCATATGTTCTAGTATCTTTGGTTGTAAAAATACGATTATTTGCGGGGCTGGTAAAAGGATTTTGTTAACAGCGGGTGAATAACGCCCCGTATTCAATTAAAAAAAAGTTAATCTTCTGGTGGTGAGCTACTTTCAAAAGGCGCGCTTCCTTTTTATAGGAAAATCAATCGGGTCGCTCTTCTTTGGCGCGCAGCTTAAGACTATCTTCGTATTCTATGAGATAAATTTCCTCATTTTTCTTTTTTAGATAGTATTCCTCCCTGGCAAAACGCTCCAGTTCTTCTTCGTTGGACAGCTTTTCAATGATCTTCTTATCCTCTTCTATCTCCCTTTTTAAAAACTCTTGGGTTTTTTCCAACTTGTTGATCTCCCTTTTCAACTCCAAATGGATCAAAAGGGAATTGGTGTCAAAAAACAACATCCATATCACAAAAACGGTCAGGACCAGAACGTAGGTATTGGTCAATATCTTAAACCATTTTTTAGTTTTTAAGGTCTTTAGTCCCATGGCCTTCCATTCAGTTTTTGGTTGATTATGGTCTTCACGATTTCAACCGCCACGGTATTATATCGGTTGTTGGGTATGATGATGTCCGCAAATTCCTTTGTAGGCTCTATGAACTGTTCATGCATGGGCTTTATGATCGTTTGGTATTTCTCCAAGGTCTCATCCAAGTTCCAGCCCCTTTCATTTACATCTCGCTTCAACCTACGTATCAAACGTTCATCAGTATCTGCATGTACAAATATTTT
>CAKZLG010000028.1 GCA_937125035.1 uncultured Maribacter sp.
ACAAAAGCCTTCCTCTTAAGGAAATATAATCACAGGACCTTTCATTCATTAAATAAACCCTAGTTGACTATGCCAGCGCAAACTCCATAAGGAGACACCTTGTACCTAATACATCTAAAAGCAGAAACGGAAAGTGATACGACCCCACCGAGCAAGGACAGGAAAATAGGTGCTCAGTCTACAAGCATGCAGCTTGATGGTTTATAGCATTCTTCACCATCCTTCTTGTCATTCAAGTCCATAAAAAAAGGGAAAGGGTCAAGATAGGCCTTTGTTTATCAGCATCTTTGCTAAGAACAAAAACAACTAGTACCATGTCATTACTTACCATTGTATTGAATATTCTATTGCCTCCCTTGGCGGTTTTTTTACAACACGGTTTGGGCTCTGCCTTCTTGATAAGTATTCTGCTTACCCTGTTGGCTTGGTTGCCCGGAGTAATTCATGCCTTTATTGTGAATAGTTGAATGTTAACCTTAAAACACGAAATTTATGAAAAATGTTATAGTACCCTTATTGATGATTGCGTTATTGAGCAATTGCAATATTAAAAAAGAGGAAAAGGGCGAAATGCCCGAAATGGACGTGGATGTCACGGCAGACGCCGGCGAACTTCCCGAATATGAAGTGAATTGGGCCGATATTGATGTAGGCACCACCACCAAGACCGTGGAAATACCTAAGGTAATTGTGGTCATGGAGGAAGAGGAAGTGGAAGTACCAGTGATTGACGTGGACATGCCTAACGAAGAAAAAATGGAGAGGTCCATAGTGGTCGATGCGGAGGTATCCGGTTATGAGCACGACCTTAACATTCAAGAAATAAGGGCTACAAACAATAGATTATATGTGCTCTCTACCCTAGAAAAACTAGATACGGATATTGGCGACAAGACCATGCGCGTACAAGATCAGGTACAGTTGAACGCCCCGGATTTAGAAGTAGTTCATATTATCATGGGCAAGAAAGCGGACAACATTTTCAATGATCAATATAGATATGTTGACAATATCAACCAGTTGGACCAAGAAGTACAGAACGCCAAAACGATATATAAAAAGTAAATTGTGGTTAATACGCTGAAAAATGTCAACGCTTGTCCGTTGGCATTTTTTTTGTTTGGTCCGATCTTGTAATGCCATGGAGCAATATTAGATCTTCCTTGCCCGCTACGGGAATGGACCCATTGGCAGGTACACGATCGATGGAGGGAAGGTTGAGGTTTTGTAGCTCGGCTTCGGAAATGAGCAATTCTGAATTGAGCCTTTTTCAGAGCGCTTGTATGTGGGCGATGGTATGGACCACGTATCCAGTGAAGACATTCTCCTTTTTCAAGGCAACGATCTCATCGCCTTTGATTTTGATATCCCTCCCCAGAATAATGGATGATAGCCTTAGAAAAATCGCCATAGTAAGCCCGTAACTAGCCCCACGATGAATACAGTGCTATTGGCATAGCGGAACACAGATGGAGTTGAGTTTACAGTGGCTTCAATAAAAAAGCACAAAACATCCCACCAACAGCCATATGATGCCAAACGGCAGTTTCCGGTTCACATAATACCTTGCCTTGGAACGGGTCTTGCCAATTTTACTTTGTACTGAAATCAAGTTAAAACGGAACTAAATTGGCCAACGGGTGCTAGACCCCCAAAATAGGACAGGAATGGTGATGCCCCCATAACATGTCTTACCTTTGCGCCTTAAAACAAAGGTCCTTGAGAAAAGCCCTGCTATACATGGTCATTAGTACGTTCTCCTTTACCCTGATGAACGCCTTCGTAAAATACCTTGATCATTTACCCACTTTTGAAGTTGTCTTTTTCAGGTCCATAGGGTCATTGGTCCTTGCGAGCAGCTTTATAACAATCAAAAAAATTCCGGTTTTAGGGAAACAAAGAAAATTGCTTTTAGTACGTTCCTTTCTTGGCCTTACCGCCATGAGCCTCTTTTTCATGTCCCTAAAATACCTTCCTGTGGGTACTGCGGTGTCCCTACGTTATATTGCCCCTATTTTTGCCACCTTGTTCGCCGTGGTATTGCTTCAAGAAAAACTGAAACCCTTGCAATGGCCCCTTTTTCTGATTGCCTTTTGTGGGGTTTTGGTATTGAAAGGGGTGGATGCCGATCTCAATACCACTGGGCTGTTACTGGTAATGACGGCTTCGGTCTTCAGCGGCTTGGTATATGTGATCATTAGGCGCATAGGCAGTGGTGACCACCCCATGGTGGTGGTGAACTATTTTATGTTCACCGCTACGGTAGTGGGCGGATTTTTGAGTCTTTTCCATTGGGTGCGGCCTTCACCAAAGGAGATTGGGCTATTATTGAGCTTGGGCATCTTTGGGTTCTTTGGGCAGGTGTTCATGACCAAGGCCTTTCAAGTGGCCAAGACCAACTTGGTAGCTCCCTTAAAGTACATAGAGGTCATCTTTAGTATCTCCATTGGGGTGTTCTGGTTTGGGGACACCTATACCCTATTGAGCCTATTGGGCATTTTTATGATCATTGGGGCCTTGGCGGCCAATGTATTTGTGGGCCGGCGCTAGCCCATGAAAAAAGCTGCCGCCCTAAGGGGTCAGCAGCTTTGATTGTAAACCTTTTATAGTATCTCCTTGGAGCTTTTAGGAATATTGGTTTAAAATATTCTCGAACATTTCTTGTTTGCCACTGATCTGTTGTGGCTCTCCGTTTGCTACGGCATGATCGTAGAGGTCTTTCAAGGCAAGTTTTCCGGCTGCGAATTCAGCGCCTTTCCCTGAGGCAAAAGAAGCATAACGCTTCTGTAACAAGCCTTCATAGGCTGAATTTTGAATCACGGCATCCGCCACCAACAAGGCACGGGCAAAAGTATCCGCGCCCCCAATATGGGCCAGAAAGATATCCTCAAGGTCCGTGCTGTTTCTACGGGTCTTGGCATCAAAGTTAACGCCACCTCCTTGCAGGCCACCGGATTTCAGGAAGACCAACATGGCCTCTGTGGTTTCCAGCACATTATTGGGGAACTGGTCCGTGTCCCAGCCGTTCTGGTAATCGCCCCGGTTGGCATCAATACTGCCCAACATACCGGCATTGGCCGCAACCTGCAGTTCATGCTGAAAGGTATGTTGTGCCAAGGTGGCGTGGTTGACCTCTATGTTCAGTTTAAAATCATCCTGAAGCCCATACTCCCTAATGGAATTGATGGAAGTGGCCGCATCAAAATCATACTGGTGCTTGGTGGGCTCCATGGGCTTGGGCTCAATGAAGAAGGTACCGGTAAACCCTTGGCCACGCGCGTAGTCTTTGGCCATGTTGAGGAACCTGCCAATATTGTCCTGTTCCAATTTCATATTGGTGTTCAAAAGGGACATATAACCCTCACGGCCTCCCCAGAAAACGTAGTTCTCGCCCCCAAGGGCCATAGTGGCATCCAAGGCAATCTTTACTTGGGCCCCTGCTCTGGCCAACACATCAAAGTCTGGGTTGGAAGCTGCCCCGTTCATATACCGGGGGTTGGAAAAACAATTGGAGGTACCCCACAGCAATTTTACACCAGAGGCATTCTGTTTCGCCTTTAGGTACTCTACGATACTGTGGATTCTCTTTTCGGATTCGGCCAAGGTATCCGCTTCGTCTATAAGGTCAAAGTCGTGGAAACAATAATAGTCAAAACCCATTTTGGTAATGAATTCAAATGCGGCATCCGCTTTATCCTCCGCTGCCTTTCTCGCATCACTGGCCACAGACCAAGGAAACTGCTTGGTTCCAGGACCAAAGGGATCCCCACCCGTGCCACAGAGGGTATGCCAATAGGCCATGGCGAACTTAAAATGTTCGCGCATGGTCTTGCCCGCGACCACCTGTGCTGGATTATAAAATTTATAGGCCAACGGATTATCGGATTCCTTGCCCTCAAACTTGATCTCCCCTATTCCCTTAAAATATTCCTTATCTCCTAAAAGTACCATACTGTTGTTTTTGATTTAATTTATAATGAGTTCCAATTCCTTTTTCCAACGGGCATAGGCTTCCTTGTATGGGGCGGCATTGGCCGATGGGGCAAAGGTTTTGATATAGTCGTTCTTCATATAGGCCGAGAATGCTTCTTGGCCATTTCCTGAAATGGTACAGGCCCTGGCCGCCCCTATGGCGCCAGTGGTATCATAAATTTCAATTTCCTGCTGTATCAGGGTGGCCACGGTCGTGGAGAATATGGCGGACCGATAGAGATTATCGTTCCCAGCACGGATCACCTTGGCCTCCAAGCCGTCTGTTTTCATAATCTCCATTCCATAAACAAAGGAAAAAGCGATGCCCTCCAAGGCCGCCCTGCACATATGGCCCTTGTCATGCCTATTGAGGTTAAGGTGTACGATCCGGGTACCCACATCTTGGTTCAAGAGCATACGTTCCGCGCCGTTGCCAAAGGGGAGGATGCACAGCCCGTCCGAGCCCACATCCACAGCGGAGGCCAATTGGTTCATCTCCTCATATGAGTCCACATGCAAATTGTTCAGCAACCACCTATATTGAATTCCCGCGCCATTGACACATAATAGTTTACCTATGCGCGGGGCCTTGTCCTTATGGTAATTGACGTGTGCAAAATTATTCACCCTAGAACATTCCTTTGCGGAAAGACTGTCCGTAATGGCGTAGACCACCCCACTTGTACCGCCTGTGGAAGCCACTTCGCCTGGATGGAAAACGTTTAATGAAAGTGCGTTGTTGGGCTGGTCCCCGGCACGGTATAAAATAGGCGTACCTTCCTGTAGCCCTGATTCTTTGGCCCCTTGGGCCGATACAGTGGCCTGTTCCGAAAAGGTATCCACCACTTCCGGGAACATTTCTTCGGAAAAACCAAAGTGCTTCACAACATCACGCGAAATTTCCCCTTTTTGAAAATCCCAAAAAATTCCTTCGGACAAGCCCGAAATGGTGGTAGTATAGGCCCCACTCAACTTGTAAACCAGAAAATCGCCTGGAAGCATGAACTTATGAATCCGTACATACACCTCTGGTTCCATTTCCTGCACCCAGCGTAGTTTGGAGGCTGTGAAATTGGCAGGCGAGTTGAGCAGTTGGGCATCGCATTTGGATTGCCCAATGGCTTCATAAGCGGTATTGCCCATATCCACGGCCCTACTGTCACACCAAATGATGGACTGCCGTAAGGGATGGCCATCGTCATCCACCACCACCAAGCCATGCATTTGGTACGCAATGCCAATGCCTTTGATCTCTTTTTCAGAAATCCCATACGCTTTCTTCAATTGGGCTATGCCCATGCAAACATGGTTCCACCAATCCATGGGATCTTGTTCCGCCCATCCCTTTTGTTGGGCGTACATGCCCATTTCGGTCTGCGGTTGTTGCACCACGGCCACACTTTTGCCCGTAGCGACCTCCACCAAGGCCAACTTTATGGATGAGCTTCCCAAATCAATTCCCAAGAAATACATGAATGTTCGTTTTATCCTTTACTATCAAATGTATAAAATGTTGCC
>CAKZLG010000029.1 GCA_937125035.1 uncultured Maribacter sp.
TTCCGGATATTGGGGAAAACCAACAGATCGTCTTTACGCCATGGCCCGGCCGATCGCCCCAAGATATTGAGGACCAGATCACCTATCCTCTTACGTCCTCCCTTTTGGGTATTCCTGGGGTCCGCACCATACGAAGTTCCTCCATGTTCGGGTTTTCCAGTATTTATATCATTTTTGAGGAGGATGTGGAATTCTACTGGTCGCGCAGTCGCATCTTGGAAAAACTGAACTCGCTTCCCAGCGGGCTGCTTCCTGAAGGGGCAAGCCCGGCCTTGGGTCCCGATGCCACGGGCTTAGGCCAAATTTTTTGGTATACCTTGGAAGGCCGTGATGAAAACGGCAGGGTGACCGGGGGGTGGGACCTTCAAGAACTCCGAAGTATCCAGGACTATTACGTAAAATATGCCCTCTCTTCAACAAGCGGGGTTTCTGAAGTGGCTTCCATTGGGGGTTACGTTAAAGAATACCAAGTGGATGTAGACCCGGAGCTCATGCGCCAGTACAACATTGGATTATCGGATATCGTTAGGGCCGTTAAGGAAAGTAACCAGGATATAGGAGCACAGACCTTGGAAATGAACCGGGCCGAATATCTTGTGCGTGGATTGGGCTATGTAAAATCCATAGAAGATATTGAAAATGCAGTGGTGTCCACCGAAAACTTCACTTCGCTCCGGATCAAAGACGTAGGCAAGGTGCATTTGGGTCCGGCTGCGCGCCGAGGCCTATTGGACAAGGAAGGTGCCGAGGTGGTTGGGGGTGTCGTCGTGGCCCGTTATGGTGCCAACCCATTGGAAGTCATCACTAATGTCAAGGACCAGATTGCCGAACTCTCGGTGGGTTTACCCTCCAAAGTATTGGCCGATGGTCGTACTTCGCAACTCACCCTAGTGCCCTTCTACGACCGTACAGAGCTGATACAGGAAACCTTGGGCACGCTCAATGAGGCCCTCACCTTGGAAATCCTGATCACCATTTTGGTCATTGTGCTCATGGTCTTCAACCTAAGGGCCTCCATACTGATCTCCGGATTATTGCCTGTGGCCGTTCTAATGGTCTTTATTGCCATGAAGTTCTTTCATGTGGACGCCAATATTGTGGCCCTTTCCGGTATCGCCATCGCCATTGGCACCATGGTGGATGTGGGCGTCATCCTATCGGAAAACATCATTAGACATTTGGAGGTGGAACGCACGGATGCAGCGGGACAACCGTTGCCCATCAACACCGTGGTCTACAACGCCACGGCAGAGGTCTCCGGTGCTATTCTCACCGCCGTCCTCACAACGATCATCAGTTTTATCCCCGTGTTCACCATGGTTGGGGCCGAAGGAAAACTTTTTCGCCCCTTGGCCTTTACCAAAACAATGGCCCTCACCGCTTCCATTATTGTGGCCCTGTTTCTTATCCCGCCATTTGCCGCCTTTCTTTTCCGTAAAAAGAACATAAAAAGCACATTTCAATCTGTCGCCTACATTGCGTTGCTCCTGGTGGGAAGCATTGCAATGGGCTATGGCCTGTGGCTCGGGTTGATCGTCATCGCTTTTGGAGCAATCGGTCTGGCCTGTTTAAAGGGCAAACTGTCCGAGCAGCAGGGAAAAATCATCAATATCCTTATCACTTCCCTGGCCATATGGGTATTGCTGGCCCAATACTGGCGCCCATTGGGCTTTGATAGAAGCATTGCCATCAACCTCATTTTTGTGGGCGTCATATGCTTTGGGCTTTTGGGCACTTTTTGGATATTCCGGCATTACTACACGCGCATCCTGCGGTGGGCCTTGCGGAACAAGATGCTCTTTCTGAGCCTGCCGGCACTTATCGTTATTTTCGGGGTGGGCATCATGCGGCAAACGGGAAAGGAGTTC